>CAZPUD010000009.1:0-30009 GCA_964589115.1 uncultured candidatus Brocadiaceae bacterium
TGGGAGGAGAACATTAGAAGTCCCCTCCTGGGAGGGTTAAGGGGTGGGTAAAGATAAAAGCCGTTGGGTTTTGCTTTTAAAAAACCCTACCTAACTTAAAAGGAGGTATCAAATGATTGCCGAAATTAGTGTGATTCCTATTGGTGAGGAAATCGATCTAGCCCATCATATTGCCCGGGTTGTTAAAGTTATAGACGAGAGCGGATTGGATTACAGGCTTCATGCTATGGGCACTATTGTGGAAGGCGACAGCGATCGCGTATTCGAATTAATTAAGAAATGCCATAACACGGCACTTGAAACATCACGAAGGGTATACATGGTAATAAAGATTGACGAAAGGAAAGATAAGAAGGAAAAATTGATTGAACACAAGGTACAGGTTGTGGAGAAGGAACTTGGAAAGAGTTTGAAAAAATAAATGCATTATATTAGGAATTTCAAACTGTCATCATCCTTACGGGATAGGAAAAAATGTACGTAAGGATAAATTCACAGGGAGGGAATGGAGGATAGATAAAACGTAAAAATTTTACATGGTAGTAGAAAATTATGAAAAAGCATATCGTATTAACAGGAAAACCCGGTGTGGGTAAGACATCTGTTATAAAAAAAGTCATACCGAGCTTAGAACCTGCTGCAGGCGGATTTTTTACGGAAGAGATTCGTATCATGGGCAAACGCACAGGCTTTAGGGTTGTAACCCTGGACGGAGAAGATGGCATCCTGGCCCATGTAGATTGTAAAAGTGATTATAGAGTTGGTAAATATCGGGTTGACCTGGATTCCTTTGAGAAAGTAGCCATTCCATCACTAGAAAAAGCGATTAAGAATAAATCAATTATCGTCATTGATGAAATAGGGAAAATGGAACTTTTCTCGATGAAATTTAGGGGTATAGTACTTGATCTCCTTGATGGTAAAAAACCTCTTCTCTGTGTTATAAAAGAAAACGGTGACCCGTTTACTGAAAATATAAAGAAACGGAATGATGTTAGTGTCGTAACAGTAAATTATGAGAACAGGAACAGCTTACCTCAAAAAATCATTGAAATGCTGCAGACGGTGAAAAAAACCTAGCGAGCCAAAACCTCAAACCGATAAAAAAGATTGAAATCACATATTTCGGTCTGTAAGTAGATGGGTAAATGAGTTAAATACCCATCCACTCATCCACCCATCCACTCATTTACCCATTCACCCATACACTCACATCCTCATCCATTAGCTTGAAATTTTTATCTGTAATACTTATCAACGTAAAGACGAAAACGATGTAAAACTTTAATTTTGTATAGTATTGTTACATATTTCCTGTGTTACAAAAAGTATCACTTTTGTTTGTGCCATTTTACTGGCACTTAGCAGAATTAAATAAGTAATAACCATAAAAATGTTACAATTAGTTATACATTTTTTATACACTTCTCCGACACCAAAACATTCCACATCACATCATAACGCATTACATACCTGGATGTTACAACTTAACAAAAGCGCAAAACTATTTTACTGACAGATGGCACACTATCTGCGTAATAGAAAAGCATCAAATTGAGGCTCTCCAATTATTCTGCATTATTAGAACAGATTATATGACAACACTAGTTACTCCCTGCAGAAATGAATAAACTAATTTGACGAATGTAATTTCAGTGTTTTGTTGTAGGGACGAACCATGTATTCACCGTTGTCCTGCACGGTTAAAAACGTTTATTCTTGTTTCCCAATTGGAAAATAAGATTCGCTTACATAGGCGTTATAAAGAATCACCCAAGGCCTAATTAGATGCTATCTTTTTATTAATAAATTTTTCATAGGTAGACCCCTTCTTTCTCTATTCTTTAGGGGTCTACTGCTTCAAGAAGGTCAGGGAGAAGAGTTATCTCTCTGGCCTTCTATGCAAATAAGAAAAATAATGGAGGTAATGGATGGAATTTTCACTTCAGATTTATATTAAAGATTTAAAAAGAATTTCCCCCCTTACAGCAGAAGAAGAAAAGAGATTATTCGAAAGAGTTTCTCTAGGAGATCAGGAGGCAAAAGAACAGATTGTAACAGCTTACCTTCCCCTTGTTATAAAGATCGCAAAAAAGTTTACCTACTACGGAACATGCATTTCAGATCTGATTAGTGAAGGAAACATTGGTCTTATGCGGGCTGTAGATAGGTTCGATTACACCCTTGGACAGCGATTCGGCAAATATGCCTCGTGGTGGGTTAAATGGACAATAAGACGCTCTCTTATTATTAATTCCAAAACTGTACACATTCCTATCTATATGGCCGAGAGAGTTTCTAAATGGAAAAGAACATCTTCAAACCTAACAAATACCTTGCATAGATCACCTGACCGTGAAGAAATTGCACAGGAATTACAAGTCAACGAGAGACAGGCAAGGTGGATAGAAACGGCAATAAAACATTCTCACGTCATAAAAGATGTATATTTACAAGAGGGTGATTCAATGGAATTAAGCGAATATATAGCTGACAGCCGTACAAAGATGCCTGAAGAACAGCTAATAGAATCCCATGATAAGAAAGAATTAAAGAGATTACTGGAAACAATCGACTGCCGTGAGGCACGTGTATTGAAAATGCGTTATGGATTTGATAACACAGAGCCCATGACGCTTAGAGAAGTAAGCAAGAAACTGAATATCAGCCGGGAATGGGCGAGAAAAATTGAAAAGAAGGCATTATCCAAGCTTAATCAGCTTATGACCTCACCTAAGTAACCTAAGCCTTTTCGCAGACTGCGCTGCGAAAAGGAAATCCGAAATACTAAGCACGAAATACGAAACAAATTCTAAAATACAAAATCTCAATGACAAAAACCTCGTTTCGAACATTTGAAAATTAAAATTTTGGATTTGTTTCGGATTTCGACATTAGTATTTCGATATTCGTCCTGTGGTTCCTGTATGTTTCAGTCATTTAAACATTAGAATTTAGGATTTGTTTCGTATTTCGATATTCGAATTTAGGCGTTTTGGTATATCGACAAAGTTTTGTCGATGTTGAGGCGCTAAGCGCCTAGAAATTTAGCTCATACCCTGCCGTTGGGATCCAGTCAGCCCTGAGGCCATCATCATTAAGGGGTATCTGTACATTGAAAAACAGGAGCATTCCCGAACGGGGACTCCACTTAAGTCCCGTTGAGAGGTCTACAATATCGTTGCCAATATCTGTCCTTTCCGTTTTATGGCTGCCAATAATATCGAGCGCAACAGCAAAATGATTATTCCCTTTGCCAAACCCGTAATCGGTACCAACGGTATATGTAATTCTGTCTTTTCCTTCACTTCCACTGTTAAACTCATACCCGAAGTTAAGATGCGGTGTGAAGCGGCCAATATTTTTTGAGAGGATAAAAAACGGCTCTACGCTGGTTCTCCCGGTTCCCAACAGTTCATCTTCATCTCCCGTTGGAAGTTTTATCTCAAGTGCTGAAGAAACATCTACCCACTCCGAGGTAAAAATATTATATTTGCTTCGCAGAAAGATATCCCCTATGCCTGTTGAGGCACCGGAAACCGCATCGCTTGTCACATCTTTGGAATCAAAACTATAACCGAGGATTTCGCCATTCTTTCCCCTTTTTCTTGTCCGGTTGAGTATCCTTGCTCTGCTCTCAACATCGAACTGAACCTGCATTATCGGTACAAGTATGGAGATATCCCACCGGTCTGTTATCCCGTATGTACCATAAAAGGAAAACAAATGGCTGGATATATCCATATCAAAATCCAGTTGGAGTAAATTACTATCTTTTCGTTTTTTATCAAGCGGCACAACGGACTTTAAGTTGTGCAAATCTTTCCCCTGAAGGGTAGAAAAATTAATGTAGGTGTAAGAGAAACCCAGGTTTAATTTTCCTTTTCCAAGGGTATGTGCCCTTTCGGCAAAAACAGGTCCAAGACTATCTGTAGTCCTTATAAACACTTCTAGTTCTTTATCGTACTGAAAGGTAAAACCACCGCTTGTTGAACTGATAGGGAACAATCCCTTTTCAGCGTTTAACTCAGAATTGAGGTTTTGAATTACAAAAAATGAATCTAACGGCACTTGAAGGGTAGTAACTACATCTACCCCTCCTGTAGGTCTTTCCTTTTCAAACACCTTTGTAACGGGAACACCATTTCCACCGTACAGCGAAGTTATCAAATCGGACAAACTACCGGCAAAACTATTTCTTATGAATAGAGTACTGATAAATAGAGTAATAACCGTAACTACTATATATTTTGATGGCATGAGAGGTATATAGACTCAGACCATTAAGGACGTCAAATGATCTAAAATAAAATACAAAATTACAATTGACATAAGGTAAAGATGCAAAAATCCTGCGTCTTTACGCTTATCCCTACCACCCTGAAAGCCGCTTAAATAAAACGAAAATTTTTGTCAATTGAGTTAAATACCCCTTTTTACCAGTATTTTCAGGCTTTTCAAGTAAATTCTGGGTTTTTTGTCTAATATCCTCGTATTTTTAATATATAGAGAGGTATCCATTACAGAAATAGGCTTTGGAATAATTATTAAAAGCAATAGAAATGTATTCCCATAGACAGCAGAAACTGTGTTGAATTGACGGCAACAATCAGTAGCCTAGTATTCCAGTATGATTGGAAGTTTGAAGAAATTGGAGTGAGGAATAGGAAAGATATTAGTTACAGCAACCATCACTATGGATAACCAAACTCTTTTGCAGATTTTCAGATGGGGAAAAAATTTGATTACTTATTTACAGGATGATATTCCGTAGACCTTCCACTCAAAAATAACAGGATTTGATTGCTGCCCCCTGCATTTTGAAGAAGGTGAGACTTTCTTGATAAGTAATGCCCTTGTAGTTATGAGATCTGAAAATGAATACTCAACATCTCCTGTTTCGTCAAAAAATTCACCGTCTTTAATCCACTGAGATCCACTCTTATCCAGGTATTGGACAATACCATTACCAACATTTCTGCCCGGATCAATATAAAAAGGGCTATCCGGGTTCTCTCCGCAGCTTCCATTGCAATCGGTTGTCTGAATAAGCATCCTGGAAATAGTGATATCCTTATCCCAATCGAGCCGGATCCAACCCATCTTTTTTTGTCCAAATCCCTTTCGTGTCCTGACCCAATGATAGGAACAGTCCGTTTTTTCTATGCCGTCATTCATCACTTCAGGCCCAAATTCCTCAATGCCGCCGCCGCTACTAGAAGCCTTTGCGCATGGTGCAATGTTCGAAACAACCGTTACAGGGATGGAGTTCGATAGATTGCTTACGATAAAAGTTATAGTGGCGGTTCCATTAGATACGCCGACTACCGTAAATGAAATTTGTCCGGCCGGATCTGTCAATGCTGCACCGGGTATAACAACTGCAACTTCCTCATTATCGCTTCTTGCGGCAACAGGTATGCCGTTTATGGGGTCATCCAGGTTATTGAGAACTTTTATTGTTGCAGTACCGGCATTTTCAACGTCGATCATAAGTAAATTCGGCTTAACGTTTATGTTATCCGGGAATGCCGTTTCACAGAATACGAGGATAAATATGAACGCTATTGCAAAGACAGGATATTTTTTTATCGATAACATGTGCAGTGGTTTCTATTGATTTATTTTATAATTCTCCATATATCATTTTTTTTACAAAGGGTTTTCCTAATTCTTGGTAAATCTTTTTTATGCCATTCACCACGTTCATCAATCCATTCATCCGTCCTATCGAAGCTAACGGTAACGTTGTTATTATCGCCGTTGTTTATTTCTATTACTTCATTACAAATGGATACCTTGACATTATAAACATACAGATAGTGTTGACGGAGTTTATCTTCGTCTTTTTTAGAGGATATATGTCCAAGTATCTTTAATTTTCTGATATCCCCTTTTTCCCATGCCTGTTTATATTCCTGCAGCCAGGTCTTTATCTCTTTTTTTAGTATATCTTTTTGATCCGGTTTTGTTATGGTTCTACTTTTATCTTTATTAATATCACCTTTTTCGATATTGGCAACAACCTTATCTGTACGATTATTGTTAACTATACTCTTATCAATATCATATGTTATATCTTTATTTTTCAGATTATTTTTCACCAAGGCGGAGGGATTACTATTAACATTACCCTTCAGTCCATTATGTATCTCTTCGTGAACATTACCAGAACCGTTCGGTACATTATTATTGTTTGTAATGATAGTTTCTTTACGAACTTCTGCATTATTTGATTCATTGTTGCCATTATCTTGGCTTCCGATTTGTGGCTGATGTTCCGGATTATTAATATTCCCCGCAAGTTCTCCAGGATCAGTGTTTTCGCTTATTGACTTATAATCATACGAAATTATCTGTTTACTGTTATCTTTATGAGAATCAATAATCTTTGGTGAATGAGATGGTTCATTTTTTGGAGTAATACTTCCATGGTTGTTTACTACATTTTGAGATAATTTTATTTCCTTGCGTACATTATAAAAAGGAACGCCATCACCCGTCGCTGTACTATTTTTATATTTTTTCGATAAGTGGAAAAAATAAATTATCAATGGTACCGTTAGTATTGTTGATATGACGAGCACACTGCTTTTAGTGGGGCTTATAGGTTTTATATGCAGAGTTTTAAACTTTTGTAATAATAGTTTTAATACATCTACTGACTGAGGCCTTCTATCCCTATTTTTTTCCAGACACTTGAATATAATATCTTCAATATACTTTGGAACCATTAAATTTTTATTTAACTTTCTGAAAGGCAGCGGCTTTTCATTTAGATGTTTATTCATCAGGACAACCTGATCACCCTTAAAAGGAGGTTCACCTGCAAGCATTTCATACATGATTATTCCTAAAGAATATATATCAGTTGTCACATCACACTCGCTTTTCCACTGTTCAGGAGCCATATAAAGAGGAGTTCCTACGATACTTCCCGTCAGGGATACATCATCATGTGTCCGTAATTTTGCTATTCCAAAATCCAAGACTTTTACAAAATCGTACACTTCTCCAACTTTGGTTAACATGATATTTTGAGGAGTAATATCCCGGTGTATAATCCTTTTGGGATGCTTATGTGCTACTGAAATTACGTCACAGACCTGGAAAATAATATTGAGCATTCTCTCAAGGCTAAATGGTCCTGTTTGTTTTATAACTTCTTTTAAATTTTTACCATGGATAAATTCCATGGCCATATAAATTGTACCGTTCTTATCACGGTCAAAATCATATAAATGAATTGCATTGGGATGTTGTAATTCCCTGATAGCAGCAGCTTCATTATAAAATCTTTTAATATCTTTAGGGTTATCGCTTAAATTTACATGAAGTACCTTTACAGCAACAGTATCGTTCATATTAAGCAGCGTTCTTTTTGCCTTGTAAATAGTGCTCCAGCCACCGGTGGCAACCTTCTCTATAATTTCATATTTTTCCCCCAACAATTTACCTAAATAAGGGTCTTGTACTTGCTGTGACGGCGTCAATGTTTTACTGCACGTTGAGTTAGTCTGGTACATGGATAATTTAAATGTTTCTTCATACTCAAACCTTTTCTTACAGTATCTGCAAACAACGGTTTTCCCGGGATTCGCCCCTTCCTCCTTAAATCTTCTGTTGCAGTATGGGCATAAGATAGCCGTAATACCCAGTATTTTCAAGAGATGCACCCACTGCTCATAGGTTATATAACCACGGTCTGCCATAATGATATCGAGACTTTTTCTTGGATCTTTATCCTCAAAGGCCTCTAAAACGCGCTGGCAGGCATTTAACTGTTCGATCGTTGCAAACCCTTCAGATACAGCAAGACTAGCAAATTCCCTGTCTAATCTGTTACTCATAATCTTTAATGTACATTTAAAAGGTCCAGACGAAATGAAGAAGCTAAAAAAACCTTATCAAGATACTGGACATTTATCTTGTATTTAGGTTGAAGCTGTTTGAGTATCTACTGATATGATTTTCCGGTGTGGGTATTTTCTACTTCTCAGTTTTCTGTCGTAGATACCTACAATGAAAATGGTTGCCATGAAGAAAGCAAACCCACAAAATACCATTCTTATATCTTGTGAGTTTGGATATATAAAATAAATCTTTTGACCTATCAGACTGCCTATTATCAAGTTAAAAATAGGCAAAAGAAAAAGTAATATCATACTTTTATACGGAGAGTCCTCCATTATCCGTAATGTTACCTGCTGCCCGACATGCATATTAGAGACTACTTCCACTTCCAAAAGATTTTGTTTGTTCTCAATACCGGCGCAAACACCGCAGCTTTTGCACTCTCCAGAATTTAACCTTATTATTTCTACTGCTGCACGATTGCCGCGTATATGTTTTATAATTCCACTTTCAGTAATCTGTTTTTGTTTAAACATATTAAATAACTACCTAAGAGTTTATAATGAAAATTATTTATGTTCAGTATCTTGAGGAGGTTGTTGTACTTCGGTTACATTGCCGACTTTTTCCCGCATTAATTTGCCAACCTTGAATACTACCACGTTTTTAGCAGGAACAAACGCCACTTCTCCTGTTCTGGGATTTCTGGCCTTTCTTGCAGCACGCTGGCGTATCTCGAAAACCCCGAAGTCACGTAATTCAATACGGTTACCTTGTGCAAGCTCTCCGACAATTTCATCCAAAAACATTTGAATTGTCTTTTTCACAATCATATGTGTGTTATTAGTCCTTCTAGCAATCTTCTCACACAAGTCCCTTTTTGTCGTTGTCTGCATTACAATCCTCCTTATTTTTAAAACATTAGGTGTTCAGTGATAATTTATGTAAACAGATTATAACAGCATCACCTCTTTCTAACCATAAGATGAAAATAATCTCTTTGTCTTAACTAATCTAAACACATAGTAGTTATGATTAATTCGGATCATATTATCAATTCAAAAGATCAATGTCAATACGATTTTAATACTTTTAAAGATAAAGGTTTTAATTATAATGCCCGAAAATTGTGATTAAATTATTCTTTTTAAAATAACTTGTAAAACACAAAAAAATATGATATTTTTATTTGTTTAATGAAAGATTTGGAATAAAAGGTCTGAAGATTTGATTGTTTATTTATTGAAATGTTTTGAGGAGAGCCAATTATGAAGGTTAAAACCAGAAAAAGTTCTATAAAACACAAGAGAATGTGCGGTTTCCGAAAGAGAATGCGGACAAAGGGCGGACGTGCAATTATTAGAAGGAGAAGAAAGATTGGCAGAAAGCCATTGCTCGACGTTTAATGCTTCCAATATAAAAAAAGGCCTTAAATATCATACTCCTGATATCTAAGGCCTTTTTATTTTAAAGGTTTACTCTTTAAGTAATTGAAATTGCCTCTACTGGACACTCTTCAGCTGCTTGCCTGCAAGAATCTTCTACTTCAGGTGGTACATCGGTATCCTTGGCCTCAGCCACATCACCATTCATGTAAAATATTTCAGGACACGTCTGTGTACAAAGTTCACAGCCTGTACAGATATCCGGATCGACATGTGCACGCATAATAAACCTCCTTATAAAGAATATTTTAAATGATGTTACCACAATAAAGAATTATAAAAAGTATTCAATAAAATTCTGATAATTTATCTTGCGCGTCTCCTTTCTTTATTTAATAGTTTATAGTTAAAACTTACTACAAATTTATAAGTATGACTCTGTAAAAACTTATTCTTTAGTAACCACTACACTGTCAATATTATTTGTAACGGTATGTGAGTATCCAAAAGAGGTATAGCATGTCATTGCGAGGATCTTTTCCGAAGCAATCTCCTAGAGTTTAGAGTTTGGAGTTTAGAGTTTGAACTCGAAACTCTAAACTAGAAACTAGAAACTCTAAATAAAGGGATTGCTTCGGGGAAAAACGCCCTTGCAATGACGCATACTCTATCACCTATTATTATGAATCATCTTGACGATGTACTACCCAATTTGTACTCTAATTTAAACAATAAGCAGTTGGCAATGAAAATATATAATTTTTCGCCTACTGCTTACTGTATACTGCCTGCTTGTATCCTTTTAGCTGCGGCTACACCGCCTTATACTACAGAGATATTATCAAGCTTAACACCCTGGACTGCGATTTCAGGCGCAACCACAACCTCTTCGCCTCCCCACACAATTGTCTGTTTTTTATCCTTCGACACGGCGATAATGTTTTGTAATATATTCAGAATATTGCTGTTAATTCTCACAGTATTAGGCCTTAACGGTTTAACAATCTTACCACCCTTTATGATATAAGAATCGGCAGTGATAGTGCTTGTAAAATCACCTGCGGCAAGCCCATTTACCGGATAAGTATACCAGATTCTACCAATGTAAATACCATCATTGATTTTTGACAATAGCGATTGCATGTCTACCTCTTCTTTACCTTCTACGACAATATTAGTCGGACATATCCTTGGTAGTATCTCATGGCTCCTGACACCTTTTGAGTACCGAAATCCATTTCGTGGAACAAATGTAGCAAAAATATTTCCAAGTTTTCTGGAAAAATAATTATTTGAGAGAAAACCTGTAAGAAATCCATGATTTATAAGGTCTGTTCTCCCTGTCGGAATTCCTTCACAAGATATTCTTTTACTGCCGATAGCGCCTTTTATTGTGCCGTCATCGTAGACAGTTAATAAATCCGGTGCAATCTTTTTCCCTAATTTACCTAAAAATGGTGTATCAGATGCATTTATAGAAGAAAGACTCAATGCAGGAATTATAATATTAATAAATAAATCTGTCAAAGGCTGTCTTCCAAAGACAACATTGTATGTTCCGGAAGGTATCCTCTCACCTCCGATGGTTTTTATAGCGCTTTCAGCCGATTCAAATCCTGCCTCTTCAGGATTAAAATAGGATAAATGGGTACTTGTACTCCAGCCTGCGCCTTTTACTTTCTCCTTTTCAATCATGGATGTCATGTTCGCTGTAAGGATGGTCGATTCATCGAAGTCATCGACACCTTTTGTACTCGCTATGGCCATGCGTTCTTTCCTAATAGTGACATCACCACCGATAATAACAGATCTATCAAAATGTTTCCGGTTAAATTCAGTTAATGATCCCTTTAGCCCCCGCCAGCCCAGATCAACAATTGTTTCGTCGCTAATCTCCATAGTCGCAGGATCGTGATAATTTTCTAATGCCGGTTTTTCGACAGGTACAGGAAGGGATTGAAAATCGGGGTCATGTATCTTGTTCCTTTTTGCCTTCTGGAATGCTTCTGCAATGCCTTTTGGGCTTATGTTATTGGATACGCTTCCAAATCCTACCTTTATTTCTTTTCCTGATTTAAAAACAACAAACAGACCAATACCGCCAATTTGGGTTGACTTGGGCTCCTGAACACCGTTACAGGGGATATCTGATGTATAATTCAGCCGTACTGTTATATGCTCGTTCCATGATGCAAAAATCTCTACATCGATAATGTCCTTTTGGCTTTTGATAAAATCTATTCCACTGCGGACACAGGTTCTTAATTCTTCTACGCCTATCATGATTCTCTTCGCCCTGTCAACCTTGCTTTTGAACGTAAAGTGGGACCACCATTTCCAACGCGCATTATCTGCATAGGTTGCCCCTTTCCACAGTTAGGTACCGGAAAGATCTCCAAATCATTCCCAACGGCATCGATATTCATAAAAAAATCCTTTGAATCCGCCGTAATACCACCTTGCCTGTATAACTTTGTGATACATCCATTTTCTATCTTATATACCCTTTGTGCAGAGATACGAAAGTTCTCTCTTGATTCACTGATAGATGGAATACGGTGGTTTACAATATAATACCCATCCTTTACCTCAGCGATTATTTCCTCAGGCGATTTATTCCCGTTTGCAAAAACAGTATTGGTCATTCTGACAAGTGGAACAAGGTCGGGCCCCGTAGCCCGCATAGAACCGTTCGGGGGTTGATTTAAAATCGCAGCATGTTCACGTCCATTCATAAAACCCCTGAATATTCCGTTTTCAATGATATTCACACGTCTGGCTGGTGTACCTTCCGTATCATATTTGTAATGCCCATATCCATCCATAGTTGGATCTGAATATGCAGTTAACAGAGAAGATGCAACCTGTTTCTCCAATTCATTATCCTGAAAATCCCGGAATAACCATGACCGCCCTGCGTACGCAGTCTCAAGCTTTAATGCCCTGTCAGCCTCGGCCGGATGGCCTACAATCTCATGTACCAAAAGCGCATTAAAATGCGGGTTTGTTACAACTATAACCGGTTCACTGGCAGCAGGAAGGAATTCTGCTTCTATAAGTTCCAAGGTCTCACGTGTTCGTAATAATGCAAAATCACCAAATGGTTGTTTGTAAACATTTTTACCTTTCAGCACTTCCCATCCACGAAGATCTCCTACATAATCATAACACGTCTCGGGAATCCCCTCAGCTTTTTTTGCTACTACAGTTACTAATCCCTGTGTAAGTGCGTATGATTGATCAATACAAGCACCTTCAGTACTACAAAAAAGTTCCCTGTTTATACCTGTCTGAACATCAATATGAGCATACCGCACGTCCTTAGAGATATTCCGCATGTCCCTGGACGCACTAATACAGAGGGCGAGGATATTTTTAAGTGATATGCCTCTTGGATCTTCATCAAAGGTAGCATGGACGGTATCACTGCAAACATTTATTTTAGCAAGATTTACCCCGGTTAGTGAAGGAGCGATAGGTTTAAATTCAGCCTTTTTATTTGCATTGGCAATAGCCCTTGCATACGCCTTGTTTATCCCCAAATTAAGTATTTTTTTAATATTCTTTGCGTTGAACTCACCCTCTCAAAGGGTTTGACCGTAAAACCCCCATGCGCTCATTCCGCCAGCCAGCATCCTTATCCCAAAGGAAATTGAGGCATCTTCATTCATACCTTTGGGCTTGCCGTCCTCGGCACATGCGTACTTTATCTCATGAATACCGAGCCTGACGTCCGTATATTTACAGTCCTTGAATGAACTAGCATCCTGAATTACCTTCGTAACCGTTTCTTTTATCGTATCAATAAATCCGACCTTTGTACGACTTGCGATGGGAATTCTCCTTAAAATTACCGTTTGATTTAGGAGAGAGATGTAAATTGAATTTTAGTAACAATTTATTTTTTTGAAAAATTACAACAATAACAATGCATTACATACTGCGTAGGGGCAGGTTTCAAACCTGCCCCTACAATAAATATATATTCATACAAAGGTTTTTCTCAAAAACTAAATTGTTACGAATTTTATTGTCTTATATTAGTTGGGTCTATTTAACAAAAAACTTCTCGTTTTTTCCATAAAAATTTATACCCTGCAGGCGAAGCTGACCGCATGCAGCATCGATGTCATCGCCCTTTTTCTTTCGCACAGTGACAACAAGTCCACGCTTTTCCAGTATCTTACAAAACATCATGATTGTTTCTTTGGAAGGAGGTTTTAGATTTGATTCTTCAACAGGGTTCAAGGGAAGAAGATTAATATTACACTGAATACCCTTCAGCAGTCTTGCCAGTGATTCAGCATCCTGCCTTGATGTATTAACACCATCAATCAGGATATACTCGAAACTTATATCTCTTCTGGTAATGCTAAAATATTCTTTAGCGGCAGCAATGATATTAGAAATACCTATTTTTTTGTTCGATGGTATTATTTTCGACCGGATAGTATCGCTCGGCGCATGGAGAGATATTGCAAGATTTATCTGAAGTCCTTCACGGGCTAACCGGCGAATTCCGTCAATAATTCCAACCGTTGAGATCGTAATATGGCGTGCTCCTATTCTCAACCCCCATTCAGCATTAATAATTCTAACGGCCTTAATGGTATTATTATAGTTTATAAGAGGTTCACCGATTCCCATAAAGACAACATTGGTAAGGTGCTCATCTGGAGGAAGACGCCTTTTAATATGTAATATCTGCTCAACGATCTCACCAGCGTTTAAATTTCTCTCCAAACCTGGTAAACCGCTTGCACAAAATTGGCAAGCCATTGCACAACCTACCTGTGTGGAGATGCATGCTGTAATCCTTTTACCATCTCTTAAGAGAACACATTCTATAATATTTCCATCAGATAACTGAACCAGTAACTTCTCTGTTCCGCCGGCGGTCTTCGTAACGGTTTCTACCTTTGTCTGAAAGACCCGGTATTCTTCATTCATGCGTCTTTTGAATTCCGCAGGCAGATTGGACATCCGGTCAAAAGTAGTTACGCCTTTATCGTAGACCCAGAAGAGTATTTGTTTCGTCCGGTAAACAGGTTCATTCATCGAGGAACACAGTGCCTCAAGCTCATCTAAAGACATATCGGTAATTGAGTGAATTTTTATTTTATACATCTTGAATAAATGAAGCAGAGTTAGGAAATGTCACAACCACTATTGACATTTCAAATACCTATCCTTGGATTCTTTAATTGATCTTATAGCAGTTCCTTTATCCTTCCATCCTTCTACTGCGACCTTTTTTTGCTCTAATTCTTTATATATTGAGAAAAAATGTTCAATTTCTTTTAATAAATGCGGTGGTACATCTGAAAGTTCCTTTATATGATTCCAAAGAGGGTCTTTCACCGGTACGCAGAGGATTTTTTCATCAGGTAAATTCTCATCTTTCATCATGAACATGCCGATGGGCTTTGCCTCTATAAGGCAACCGGGAAAAGTTGGTTCCCACAAAAGAACTAATGCATCTAGAGGGTCCCCATCAAGGGCCAACGTTTCAGGAATAAAACCGTAATCACTCGGATAATGGACTGATGAAAACAACATCCGATCGAATCGAATGGCCTTCCTCTCTTTATCAAACTCATACTTGTTTCTACTACCCTTTGGTATTTCTATCAGCACTTCAATGGTCATCTCTTCCATTTTTATTTTCCCGTTCTCTATGTACGTTTTACCATCTGCCCGTTTTCATTAATATTGCATCTTCTACTTGTAGAAATTATATGGTCTTTTGCCCTTACAAGGTAACCAATTCATATTCCATACTTCCCAACCCAATTTCCTCCGCATAAGTAATCTGAACGGTGTAATCGATATCCGGCCAGGCGTCTTTAAAGAAATCTACGCCGTTATGCTCCTTGATTATATCCGTTGTCGCCTTTTCAATAGCAACCGGATCAGTTGAGGCCAGGATACCTACATCAGCTATATCCGGCTCATAGACCTTATCCATACAATCGCACTGCTTTGTAACATGGGTCAAGAAATTATAAAAAACGACCTTTCCGGCCTTCCCTTGTAGAATAGCCAAACAGTACTCGGCAACCTTCTTTTGAATATTGACCGTATTCTCATCCCATGAGATCTTCACAGCACCAAACTGACAAACGGCCAGACATTCCCCGCAGCCAATACATATCTTAGGGTCGATAATGGCATATTCATCCGTCTCTATAGCCTTTACAGGGCACCACCTGCCGCATACATCGCAGGCGGTACATCGTTTTTTTATAATCTGAGGAATTACGCCTGAATGCTGTGCCAGTTTTCCGCCCCGCGATGAGAGCCCCATTCCAAGGTTCTTCAGGGTTGCACCCATACCTGCCATCAAATGCCCCGTTACGTGTGCAATAGAAACGATTACATTTGCTGCCCTGGCAACACCTGCAACATGGGCATACTTACACATTTTTTGGTTAATTTCTACCTGCACATCATGTTCGCCAAAAAGCCCGTCCCCTATAATAACGGGGGCACCAACACTCTCATAGCTGAAGCCGTGATCGTGTGCATGTGCAATGTGGTCCACGGCGTTTGTACGGCGACCCTGATATAAAGTATTTGTCTCTACCAAAAAGGGTTTACCGTTACACTCCTTTACTTTATCTACGATGGCCTTAACAATAGGAGGCTTGAGATGCCCAATGTTGCCTTTTTCACCAAAACTCGTCTTCACTGCCACCATATCATTCTTTTGAATCGCACCCTTAAAGCCTGCTGAATCAAACAGTTGTTTTGCCTTTTGGGCAAGAGAAGAAATATTCTCACCGTTTTCTGTCTTAATAAAATAGACCTTACTCTTCATACTCTTTCTCCGTAAAAATATTATTTTCCGTAACAATTTAGTTTTTTGAAAATTACTGTATGAATAGCATTTATTGTAGGGGCAGGTTTCAAACCTGCCCCTACACTGCATGTAATACACCATTATGAATTTTTCAAAAAACTAAATTGTTACTGTTTTTCCTTTACAGGATAAAATTATATCATTGATAAGCCTATCTGTTAAGCTTAAATCATGGAATTTCATCCTTTAAGATTCAGTTTGACAAACATTAATGGACATCCTAATATTTAGAGGAGTTCTGTAATCTCAGGAGAATGTTATTGTCTCTTAAATTAGCCACGGATTAACGCGGATAAACGCTGATAAAACATTAGCATGAAAAACATCCCGGAACCTACGCATTTTTATGCATTTAATTAGGTCTTCGGCAAATTTTTCAATGTAAGGGCTGAAAATCTTCAGCCCCTACCAGGATTGAAATTCCTCAGGGTTGGTTCAATCTTGTAGATTGAACCATATGTTTAGCATGTGCCAGTACGTTTTTGATTGGTGCCAGGCATATGAGACATACAAAACGTTTCGGTTCAATCGTGGACGATTAAACCAACTCAAGGGGGACATGGGCGAACATAAGGTTCACCCCTACAAAAGAACTTTGAAATTCCTTCACATCAAATGTTAGATATAGAATCTACAGTAAAAGAAAATACTCATTCTATATTGGATCAATCCGTTCAATGCTTAAAAGGTGTTGGGCCAATACGGGGTAAAATTTTCGAACATCTTGGTATACATACAATTAATGACCTGTTGTACTATTTCCCTCGTGATTACAAAGATCATACCCGAATACAAAAGATTTCAGATTCAAGGATAGGTGCGAAAATTACCATCCAGGGAAAAGTTCTCGGCGTTAATACCAGAATCTCAAGGAGCAGAAAGCATCTTCTAGAAGTCTTCGTCAGTGATGATACAGGAACTATCGCAGCGACATGGTTTAACCAGCCCTTTCTCACAAAAAAATTTCATATCGGAGATAATGTGCTACTGCACGGGAAGGTCGGAACATATAAATACCTGCAGTTGCTGAGTCCGGAATATGAGATTATTCATAATGAAGAAAACGATGATAAGGAGGGAGAGGTAATCCCTATATATTCTCTCACCGAACAAATAAGTCAGGGATATTTTCGAAAAATCATGAGAGAGGCAGTGCATCATTTTGCCAATGTTGCCGAAGAAATATTGCCAGAAGAGATACAGGAAAGAAACCGTCTAATACCACTTCCTGATGCATTAAAGGATATCCACTTTCCAAAGACATTTGAACATGTAAAAAATGCAAAGTTACGGCTTGCCTACAATGAGCTGTTTATACTCCAGACGGCTATGGCGTTAAGAAGACGCAGCGTTAAGGAAGAAACGGGGATTTCATTCAGGATAGGCTCTAATGTAGACACCCATATCCGCAGGCTCATACCCTTCACCTTAACCCGTGCACAGGAACGGGTGATTCACGAAATCAGGGAAGATATGCGAAGCAATAAACCTATGAACCGGCTGCTCCAGGGTGACGTAGGCTCAGGGAAGACCGTTGTGGCAATCTATGCCATTCTTGCTGCCATTGCCAATGGTTATCAGTCTGCCTTTATGGCCCCCACGGAAATATTAGTAGAACAGCACTTTCAAATGCTTCGGAAATACCTTAACCATTCACACGTTAACGTACATTTATTGACAGGCGATACCCACTCTAAACAGAAAAGGAACAGTCTTGAACAGATTGCAAATGGAAAGGTTGATCTGGTTGTAGGAACACATGCCCTAATTGAAGAGGCCGTCCAATTTAAAAAACTTGGTTTGGTGGTAATCGATGAGCAGCATAAATTCGGTGTAATACAGCGGCTGAGGTTGAAAGAAAAAGGTCCTTATCCCGATACACTTATCATGACGGCAACCCCGATTCCTCGTACCATTTCTTTAACCCTGTTTGGCGATCTTGATATTTCGATATTAGATGAAATGCCGCCAGGACGCCCTCCAATCAAAACCCTCTGGATACCGAAAGGTAAAGAAAAAACAGCTTACGACTTCATCTATGGTGAAATAACCAGGGGCAGGCAGATTTTTATCGTTTATCCTCTTGTTGAGGAATCTGAGGCCCTAGATTTGAAAGCCGCTGTCACCGAGGCAAAAAAATTACAAACAGATATTTTCCCTAACTTCAGGATAGGCCTGCTTCACGGGCAAATGAAATCCGCAGAAAAGGACAAAATCATGACGGATTTTAAGGAAAAGAGATATGACATCCTGGTTTCTACAGTAATAATAGAGGTAGGAATTGATATACCGAATGCCACGATAATGGTTATTGAACACGCCGAGCGGTTTGGGTTATCCCAACTCCATCAACTACGCGGACGCATCGGCAGGGGTAGCGAGCAGTCATACTGCCTGCTTTTTGGAAACCCAAAGTCAAAAGAGTCAGTCGAACGGCTCAAAATTATGACAAAGACCTGTAACGGATTCGAGGTTGCGGAAATGGACTTCAGATTAAGAGGGCCGGGTGAGTTTTTTGGTACACGTCAGCATGGATTACCTGAGCTCAAGATCAGTAATCTCATCAAAGATTTTCCCATATTAAAGCAGGCGAGAAAGGATGCCTTTGAGATTGTTTCTAAAGACCCGCATCTCACATCGGAGATGTATCATAAAATTAAGCAAAAAGTGCTGGAGACCTTTAAGGACAGACTGGAACTTATTCATATAGGATAGTTAAAAACATCGATATTTGTACTTAACCCCGAAGGGGTGACATTATGAAGCTGTGTTTTGGCGATGCCGTTCTAGTATAGCGTTTCAGCAAAATGTATACAAATATACGCCGCTTTATTTCTTGTTGTTTCATTGATTCTACTCAGGTAAAAGGCCTACTATTACCATACATTAAATGTCGATATTTTTACGAAACGATATACTAGTGTGATACTCTTCCGATTTATTCGGGTTAGGTTAGTTGTTATTTTAATTTTTTATGGGTCTACTAAATTTCAAGTGGGTAAATTTTTACCCTGGGATAATGAAAAAACAAGAAAATTAACCCTGAAAGGGTGACATAAAATTACATTAATCCCATCTATACCGCTCTTTCAGAGCTAAAAAGGTATTTACCTGTATACCCAGGGCGCGTTGCCCTGGGCTTTCATATATAAGCCCTTCGGGCTTTGTTTGAAAATATTAACAGCGTTTTTACCAGAATTATGAAAATTTACCCACACAAAACTTAGAAGACCTTTTTTTTATTTACAATTATGTCACCCCTTCGGGGTTTAAAATCCTTCTCAGGTCTTTTGCTACAATCATGCCACCCCTTCGGGGTTGTGATCTGTGGTTGTTCATTGGCTATAATCATGAATTCCTTAAGGAGGTATTTCTATGAAAAGTAAATTGTTGGTGCTAATTGTTTTTTCTCTCTTCATTCAAATTTCCACAAGAGCCGGGTCAATAGACAAGAAGTGGAGGCTTATTTCCTCCCATCAGTTACAGGAAGCTCCGGATCTTACCGAAACTGTCTGGGAACTGGATCGCCCTCCATATGGAACATATGACAAAATAGCACTGCATCAGTTGAAAAAAACAGATCTGGCTAAAAGTGAAGCCGTGATTGTTTATTTTCCTCCATCAGGAACCAATGCCTCGCTATACACTGAAAATATCGCGAATGCGGAAAAATATGACTTCAGAATTTATCTGGCAGAAAAAAACTACGAAATATACAGTGTAGATTATCGCACTGCTTTTGTAGCTGGAGAGGAAGAGGTAACGGACTATTCATTCATGGGAGACTGGACTACTGAAGTTTTTATCTCCGACCTGCGTAAAGCCGGCAAGCAGGTGAGAAAAATCTCGGGGAAGAAGTTTTTTGTGGCAGGCCACAGCACCGGAGGCAGATACGTATATCATTTTACCGCTAAAAACAAGAGTTATGTAAAGGGTATAATATCACTTGACGGTGGCCCCTGGGAATCGGATGGATCACCGGCCTCACTCTATACAATGAACCTCCAACAAGGATTAGACGCCATAAAATCCGGTGATATCCCTGAATCCAGGACTCTGCTCGAAGGATGGGGAATTGATATAGGGGATCATTTTTATAACGCGAATCTCGGAAACTGGAGCGAACATTTCAAATCTGCTATCATCTTGTATTACAGCGACGGTCCAGACACTATATGCCCGGAAGAATGGGGATCAGAAACATCTGGAAAAACTGTCAGCGAATTCCTCAAGGAACAGTTTCAGTCGGTATGGGGTAATGGACAGTTCAGCAATATTGAAAACGGATATGCCGACATAGGTGTCCTGCTTGCGTTCATCACAAACTGCGGTACGGAATGGCCGATTGCAGAGTATCTCGGAGATGCATATGTCGGGAACTGGAGAGGAAAAATGCCAGATAAGAGGCTGAGCTATTTCAAAAACCTGAAAAATATTAAAATCCCCCTGATTGTATTTTCCTCGGAAAAATGGACTACAGCACTTGGAATGCAGTCCTGGTATAAGGAACTCGGCACTGTTCTCATTGGCAGCACGGACACGGAATATGTTCTGCTTGAAGGATTCGGCCATCTTGATGTCCTTATGGGGACAAATGCCGAAAAAAAAGTCTTTGAACCTTTATATCAATGGCTGGAAGAAAGGAAGAAATAAATACGATTCTGTTTGTTGTGATAAATGAAGGTTTGATATCTTCCCTATACCTTGATAATCGCCAGAAATTCTTCAGGTGTCAAAAATCGAGAAAGAAATTGATGCCGCAGAGAGCGGATTTCAACGATATTTTTCCTCAAGACGTTTTCTGTATTCCTCTCTGGGCTTTTTTGTGCCTGCCCCGCCTGATATGATACCTGATATTTCTGATAGTATCGGAGACTCCTCCACTTCCTTCTTTTCCTGGATGGTGAGAGACTTGAAATAATCCTCTACTATGCGTGATAAGCTGACTCCTTTGGACTGTGCTGCTTTCTTCGCCTGCTTGATCAACACATTATCCAACCGTAAAGTTAGTTTTGTATTCATAATTTACCTCCTGATGGCGTACTTACATTAATTTATTATACGTCTGACGTCAAGCATGAAAAATCAGAAATTATCTATTTCCACGTAAACATGCTTTTATGATGAATTCCTTATAACTGTAAAGACTCTTCCCGGATATACAACTATATCTCTTATCAAGCACCATATGTAGTCATTATTAAAATGTAAATCTATTCCTACATAATAACTCATATCTGCTTCCACTTTCTTTTCATTTTTACTATTTCTCTCACAATGCCTTTATGATACAATTTGGCATCGATTCGTGAAGAAACCTTCTATATAATTCTCACATCTAATAAAGATAGGAAATAGACATGAAGTCAGTCAATAAATCAAAAAAAACATCCACAGCAAAAAACAGAACGATGCCAGGAGCACATAAGGTCACAATAGAAAAAATAATAAAAAAATACCGGCTTGAAGATGCAGAAAAACAAGAAGAAGAAGATTTAAAATACTGGACTTCGGCTTCAACTTCTGAAAAAACCGAAATGGCTTATTCCCTGTGGGAGGAGTGCTATTGGATACAAAAAGGAGTAGACGTTAATGCACAAAGACTTCGAAGAGTTCTTAAATTTGCTAAATTACCACAAAGTTAAATATGTAATAGTAGGTGGTTACGCATTAAGTGCGTACTTAGTGCCAAAGGCAACCAAGGATTTGGACATTCTAATAGAAACATCAGAAAATAATGCAACAAAAGTAATCGAAGCTCTACGGGAATTTGGATTTAGTTCATTAAATCTGGAAATAAAAGAACTCATGAGCCCTGAAGTAATTATTCAATTGGGTAGGCCTCCGGTAAGAATAGATATTCTGACATCTATTACAGGAGTAAGATGGAAAGAAGTATGGGAAAACAGAAAAAAAGGGGCTTTCGGAAAATCTCAGACTCCTACTTATTTTATAGGGAAAAAACAATTAATTGAAAATAAGATAGTAACAGGACGGGAACAAGATTTGTTAGATGCAAAAAAATTGAAAAAATTAAAAAAATAACAAATACTTCGATGCTTCAGTGAGCCATTCACGAAAACAAAACATCACCCATACAGATTTCGGTATGAAGACGTACCGAAACATCATGCTGGTTTTGAAATTCCAATACGTCAAATTTTGCCTTCGGCGACTTTTAGCTATTATTAATTAAGATGTAGGGCGAGGCTTTAGCCTTGCCTCCCGTTTGAGTATGTACACGGGAAGCCTCCTTGTTTGAAACTCCTATACATCAAGTTAAGCTGCCTTTGGCAACGACTATGGTTGGTTCAATCTTGCAGATTGAACCATTCGTTTAGCATAGGCATGTACGTTTTGTTTACTCCGGGCGTATGAGACATACTAAACGTTTCGGTTCAATCGTGGACGATTGAACTAACTCTGAAACTTTGAATTTCCCATACATCAAATTATACTTCGGCAACTTTTTCAATGTAGAGCAAAGTGCCACTTCGCTCGTGACGAAGCAATCGCTTCGTCCTACAAGTCTGAATTTTCTATACAATGGACTCAGACTGCTTCGCTTTCCTCATCTCAATTACGTACCGGCCTCATTAACGTCTATTTGTAGTTATTTGCATATGCAAATAAATTTACTTGCATTATATTATTCTTATGGTATATTCTCTTAACTTTTTTATTGTATTTTATAATTTTGGGTCTTCTAAGTTTTGTGTAGGTAAATTTTCATAATTCTGGTAAAAACGCTGTTAATATTTTCAAACAAAGCCCGAAGGGCTTATATATGAAAGCCCAGGGCAACGCGCCCTGGGTATACAGGTAAATACCTTTTTAGCTCTGAAAGAGCGGTATAGATGGGATTAATGTAATTTTATGTCACCCTTTCAGGGTTAATTTTCTTGTTTTTTCATTATCCCAGGGTAAAAATTTACCCACTTGAAATTTAGTAGACCCATAATTTTTAACAGAAAGAAGTGTTGTGATGACTTCAAAAGAAATTAAAGAACTACGCGAAAAACTGAATGCCACTCAGGGCGAATTTGCAAAGGCAATCGGAGTGAGCTTCTCAACGATAAGCCGGTGGGAGAGCGGATTGTCACAGCCGACCGATGCGCAGGAAGAACAGCTTGTTGCACTCAGGCAACTGATTGAAACCAAAGAGGTTGCCGTTGATGTCAAAAAGTTAAAAAAGATGCTAGGTCTGATGGGTATCGGCGGGGTTATTGCGATTGCGATAGCCGCCGGGGTATCGATTTCCAACCCGTTGGGCGCAGCCATATCATCGCTGATAAAAGGTTCATTGGCCAGGGGAAAACTCCTTGATATGTTTAAAAAAAACAAAAAAACACATGGCAAAAAAGAAAACAATTGATAAAGACATTTACAATTTAAATTATGAAAGGAGGGATTTTCTGTGGTTAAGATCAGGAAAGTCGTAGATATTGCCATAAAGAGCTTAGACGATGCAGGCAAGATGAAGGATTGGATAGTACGGGAAATTAAAAAACTTACGGAGGGTGAAATCACGTTAACGGAAGGCTTTATCAATGACTGCATCAGCGAATTCACGCAAAACCATTCGGTCGAATTGCACGAAGGCCGCCTTGTTTATAAAGCAATAGACCTCGTACCAATGGCAAAGAAGATCGAGATCACCTGCGCATATGATTCATGTGATTTTCGCAGCGATACGAAGGTGATCATCATCATCAGGCTTCTGGATATCAAACCGTTTTACCTGAAACCGGCACTCCTTTCGATTCCCTTCAAATATCCATTCATAAAAATCTCCAGGGATGCCGAAAACACAAGGCTTGTCTCCTGCAATCTGAACGAAATCCCTTCGCTGAGGGACAATAAGATACTAAATAACCCTGCCCTGAAATATCTCACCATAAAATACCTGAAATGCGAGGCGGGCAGGGCCACCATAAAACTGGGCTTAACAGGAACTCTGGAGGATATCATCCGTGATGTCGGACAATTGATTGTATCGGAAAGAGTCGTGGAACAATCCGGAGATGAAATGGAAAAAAGGATATAAGGCAATCTGAAGAACGCCGGAACAATGTAAACGATATTTATTATGAGAAATATTTGCATAATGGTTCTGACATTATTCATTGCGATCTGCCATGTGGATACATGTAAAGCCGGAAGCGGTTTTGAGCCGGTAATCGAAGGCGTAGTGAACGATGCAGTCAATGCAGCGGCATCAAAGGAAAAAAGAGACTCTATATCGGATACAATGTCCAGGGCGGCTGACGTATATCACTTCCTCAAAGTCATCTGCCGCAGCGGCGCAAAGGCGTCTGAACGGTACGGCAAAACAACATACAGCGAAGAAAAGCTGGTTATTTGAAATCTTCAAGAAAATCGAATCTGCGTTTCTGGACGCATCCCTGAACAGCAACAACCATAAAACAAGAGACTAATCATGTCATGGCTAAATGTATGCGGGAAATTATACCACTGCATAAAATGCGCTGATACAGTCAGTGTCGAATACGAAGGCGGCGTCCGTTTAACGCAAATCGGGGATAATCGGGTGTATGAACAAATGGCGCTGACACAAAGGTATGGTCAACCGGCCACAAATCCCGATAGTGAAGGCTATTATCTGCATGAAGAGGCACTTTGTGAGGGCTGTTTTGAAAAATTCCACAACCAAAAAGGCCAGCGTAAGTATTTTGAAGAAATAATGTCACTCTGTGATCAGCTTTCTGAAATCGGGGAAATATATTCTGATAATATCAGTAAAGCGAGGGAAACGGCGATTACCAATTGGCTGAATAATATATCAATGGATGAATGCCGGAAAATAAATGAAACCGTCTTTAGAAACACCATCGGACAAAAAATATTCGGACTGCGCGGAAAGCGTAAAGATTTAATAGCGCAGTTTGTAAGGGACGGCAGGGATTCGATACTCTCACACATAGATAGCGTCATTAAGCACGATGAAAGCCTTCAGCATCAAATGAGACAATACACGGCAGAAATCCAGCCTGTCACGGAATGCATCCTGGCATTAACAAAAAATCTCAAAGGCAATATCTTTCTGGCAAAAAGGATAAACCAGCCGGAAAATCTCAACGATTTTGTGCGATATGAATTAACGGAAAGAACTCCCGTCCCGTCAACACCAGATAAAACATTTTTTTATGAAACAACACTAAATAAAAAAAAGCATCGCAAAATTTCTAAAATCCTGCGGACATGCAGATCAATTAGAAACAAATAATGACGAATTGATAAAAAAATTTCAAACAGCACTGGAAAATAAGTTTAATTAGGTCTTCGGTAACTTTTTTATAACACCAACGTAGGGGCTGAAAATCTTCAGCCCCTACAAAGATTGAAATTCCTATAAATCAAGTTAGGCTGCCTTTGGCAGTGACTATAGTTGGTTCAATCTTGTAGATTGAACCATTCGTTTAGCATCGGCCTGTACGTTTTGGTTTACCCAAGGCTTGTGAAACATGCTAAACGTTTCGGTTCAATCGTGGACGATTGAACCAACTCCGAAGGAACACTTAGTTTGAAATTCCTTAACATTTAATTAGGCTTACGACGGCTTTTTCTATGATATAGAGCGAAGCGCCACTTCGCTCAAAAAAAGATACCATATGAACATACGCGAAATATTTTCAAAAGACACCGCCGTTTTAATAGCATTCATACTTGGCGGACTGCTTTTCATTGGCGTTATCTACCTTGTCCCTGTGTATCTGTTTATCAGGCCAAAAACTACGACCGAATGGCTGCTCAGTGTAGTAATACTTGCGGCTTTCAAAATATTTGCATCACCGGTATTTTTCATACTGTGCGATGTGTACGACAGGGTATATTTCCGGATATTTGGGAAGAAAAGGAAAAAGAAGCGGCTTTCACTGTGGAAGGAATGGGCAATGGACATCCTGATATCACCCGGCACCTCCGACAGGTATAAAATAATGGACGCCATCACAAATGGCTATGCCCGGTA
The DNA here is from genome assembly GCA_964589115.1 of uncultured candidatus Brocadiaceae bacterium. Taxonomy (GTDB): domain Bacteria; phylum Planctomycetota; class Brocadiia; order Brocadiales; family Brocadiaceae; genus JBDIVL01. The sequence goes on from CAZPUD010000009.1 coordinate 26,093, forward strand.
TGCGGATAAAATTCCACCCCAAATAAAAGATATTGATAAAAACAATGTGGCTGAAAAGATTGCAAAAATAGCAAAACAGACCGATTTAAAAGCGATAGCAGATAAGCTGTTTATAACAGGAAAGAAAAAGGACGTAAACCATCTGAGGAAAACTGGAATGACAGGAAAAGAAAATCAGTAGGGGCATATTGCAATACACCCCTACATTCCTGAATTTCTTGTCTTCCTCGGATGCAAAGGAAAGAATAACGTGAAGAAACCGTAAATTGCAGGGCAAGGGTTTTAGCCTTGTTTTCCCCTATTTCCCGTTGTAACTATCTTTTTATTCAGAAAGGAGCTGAATAATGACTGAAATCAGGAAAACCGAAGATATAGTAAAAGAAGTGTGGGGCAAAGTGCAGGAATTATTAGGCGAACAAATAAAACCCCGGTTACTGGTTGGCGGAAAGACAGGCGTTGGCAAATCCTCTTTGTTAAATGCGATTCTGGGTAAGGACGTTTATGAAACAGGCGTTATACCCACAACAAAAAACAATTGTGATCAAATATGGGAAAGCAGGGGCGGGGATATAATAGTTGTTGACGTCCCGGGTTTTGGAGAGGCAAACGCACCTGAATTTACTGACGAAACCTTTAAAGGTAGTTACGAGGAAAATATAAAAAGGCTGGCAGCGCTTAATGCGCATGTATTTTTATTAGTCTTGAAATGTGACGACAGGGCATTGGAGAAGGAAGAAAAATTTATCGAAAATTGGAATTCAAACAAAATATTACAAAGCATACCTGTAATCCTGGTTTGTAATCAAATCGATAAAATGAAGCCTACGCGGGAATGGAATCCGGAAACTTTGAATCTGAGGACACCTGTTACCGAAAAAGAAAAGAACATACGGCAATTTATTGATTATATTTCAGCACTGCCAAAGTTTAAGGATACTTCTGACAAAAACAGGATTGTGCCGGTATCAGCCGGTGAGAGCTTTGACGACCCATTACAGTACGGCATAGAAGACTTAAAAAACAAGATTTACGAGGCGTTGCCGGATTCCGCCAAAACGATTTTTGCCCGGTCTGCTGAACTTAAAAAACGTGAAGCCGTGAGGATAATAAAATACTATGCAAGCGCCTGTGCCGGCGCCGTAGCTGCAAATTTTTTGCCTGCCTCTGACGCCCTGTTCCTTGCCCCGATACAAGTTGCAATGATAATTCATTTAGGGAAACTCCACAAAATAGAAATTACAATAAGTACTGCCTCCGGTTTACTGACTTCACTGGGACTATCCTTTGCAGGAAGATTTACCGTCCAGACAATCCTGTCCTTCTTCCCCGGCATTAAAAACATGGTAGGCCCAGGTCTGGCGTTCGGGTTGACTTATTCAATGGGAATGGCAGTTAACGAACTGTTTGCAGCAGGAAAGATTACCGCTACCAGGGAGGAATTCGAGGGTTTAGCCAGGAAATACGAGAAACAGGGAAAAACCGAAGCAGAAAATTATAAATCTTAAAAACATGAAAAATGAAGTGGGGACACATGGTTATTCACCCTAACCTGAACGAGTCGGAAGAGAAATGTAAGGCGAGGCTTTAGCCTTGCATTTGCTGCTTCTTCAGATGCTAAGGAATGCAGGAATAGCAGGAAGGAAATAAAGTCCTGGTGCATCTAAGGAAAGCAGAAATAACAGGAAAATAAAACCGGTAGGGGCGTTTTGCAATACGCCCACACATTTTTGTATGGTCAGGAGTTTCCCCTGACAGCAACATATTCCTGCCTTTCTTGCTTTCCTCAGATGTCTTAAATCTTTCTTCTCCTGCCTTCCCGCAAAAAAAATATTTTTACTTTTTACAATGAAAGGGGTTAAATATGGCGGCTCGAGATTGTGACGTGTACGGCGGTCGTGGATATGTAAATGAAGTATGTCCTACCTGTAATGGCAATCCTTCTAAGTATGTTGACGATGAAGGCCACCTTAATGATTGTCCAGCATGTGGTAATGATGGATACATAAATGCCGGGGGTATTTTGAAGAAAATTGAGATATTGTGATGAGCGACAATTAAATTTCCCATTCAACAATAATTAAATGATAGAAAGGGAAAACTACTTATATACAGCAAAATAATGGTAGGAGACAGAATCATTATGCAATCTTTTGAATATAAATACTTATATAGAGGCGTTTCAGAATGTATGCATAATCGTAATTGGGGTAGATTAATACCAAAAAAATCTTCTGAATTTAAGTATACGTTCAGATTAAGTGACGATGTGCATCTCGATAACGGTGCTGAACTTGGAAATTCACCAGATAATGCAGTTATAAGACATCAACTGAGGCAGGAGGGTTTTCCTACATCAGGCATATCAACAACCCCATTTTTTGAAAGAGCTAAATTTTATGCAACCGTTTGTGGCAAGTATCCAGGTTATATATACAAGATAGAAAGAGCAATTTTAGCTTCCAATGGCGTAAAAGAGTTCTTTGTTGCGGATTACACAGATTCGCCAAGCATACCAGAAGACCATGAAGTAGTTTTGGTAGCAAAGGACTTCGGTGTACTCCCAGATACAATAATTACCGAAATAATTCCTGTTAATTAAAGGAGGTATTATGACGCCATTACTTCGAGAAGCGTTAAAAACAATCAGTTCTTCCATTAACATTTCGACAGGACTTACACATCCAAATGACAAAAATAGGGTAAAAGAGTTGTTTAAGCATCTCCACGAAAAGGGTGAAGTTCTTTTAGCAAATGAAATTGAAGAATGGACTGTTACGAATGGATGGCAAAAAAATGATGCAAATGAATTAGGTGCTTTAGCACAACAAATAGGTATGGGGAAGAAAGTTATTATTAAAGATGGACCTTGGTGGAGTGAAAAAATTATTAAAATTTTAAAAAAGAGATCGCAAAGTTCCTAAAATGCAGTTTCCAATCTAAGCATTACTAAATTTTTTCTTAAGTTTCAAAATATAACATATGGACAAAAAACTATATCAAGAGGCAATTGATTACGAATTGCTAACAAAAGAAATTTATCAGAAAATTCTCCAATCAGAAGACGTTACGAATGTTGATGTAAAACACGACACACAAATCAAGGGACGATCTGGAGTCGATCACCAAGTCGATATTTCTTGGCAATTTAAACAGGCAGGATTACAACATACAGTCCTTATCGAGTGCAAGAATTATGCAAGTACGATAACGCTGGAGAAAATTAGAAACTTCTTTGCCGTACTACACGATATCGGTAATTGCCGAGGTATCATGGTCACGAAAACTGGTTATCAAGAAGGTGCACTGCAATTCGCAAATTTTTACGGAATTGACCTTAAACTATTACGGGAACCAACAGAGGAAGATTGGAAGGGGAAGATAAAGGACATCCATATCACATTGACCACTAGAAGTGTAGTATCAACGAATGAGAACCCTATTCAAATGTCCATCAAATTGAAAGGTATTAATGTCGCGCAACAAGAGCGCCTGTCTGAGGCTAAACATCAGATCAACGATCAAATTGCAGAAACAGCATCTCTCCGCTTTGTTGACAAGAAAGGTATTCCCATAACAGAAGAAATGCGCTGGTGGCTGCCGAAACATCTCAACACACTGGACAAACCTACAGGTGGTCCATATGAGGAGAGGATATACCTTGAGGATCATTATCTACCAATCAACCTTGGTTTCGGCATTGAATTCGCTTGTGTCGAGTCAGTTACTGTGAAATTCTACGTTAAGCTTATAGACAAGCGTGAGTCTTGTAATTATGGAGAACAAATTGTGAAGGCAATATTGAAGGACTTTTTATCAAAGGAAGTTGAATACGTGAAAATAAACAACTGAAATAGCAACGAGGTCATTTCTTTTTGATGTAACAAGTTTCGCAGGTTGGGCAGGAATAATTTAAATCG
>CAZPUD010000010.1:0-29983 GCA_964589115.1 uncultured candidatus Brocadiaceae bacterium
AGTAATTTAATTTGTTCATAAAGCTTATCCGGCAATTCAGCCTGTAATACCTTCACAACACACCTCATTTCACACTCAATATGGATATTTTGTTTCTGTTCTTCTTGAGGATTTCGATGAGTTGATTAAAGTCGTGTTTGTGATATTCCTTTTTTATAACAACCTTGTAAATTCGTCAACAGGTTCAAGATACAATTCAATGGCTTCTCTAATATTTTTAGTGCCTCCTCCTTCGTATTGCCTTCACTTATACAACCAGGAAGTGAAGGAACGATTGCCGTAAATCCCCCTTCATCACTTGGTTCTAAAATTACTTGAATTTTCATTTTTTTATCCCCCTAATGTTTTTTTATTAACCACGAATATTTTGACCCATTATCACAGTTAGGCTGATAAAAGTCAATCATTCCAATCATTTGCCTGAAGATCTTTCTATCTTCTTCTGTTAGTCCATATAGCCAATACATTATCTCGTCAATCAACTCGTCTGAGGCTTTAATCCAGGCTTTTAACGGATGGATGCTTTCTTGAGGAGTTCAATGAGTTAATCAAAGTAGTAGATTAGGTGAAGCCTATCCTGAGTTTATCGAGTGGCGAAGCACACCCAACAAAGAAAGGCATTGATGGTTTCGCTCTACTTAACCATTCTTGATTGTCAATGGAGCGACCGCCGCATCACGCCGAACTTGGCATTGACTCTTAGGTGCTCAACCTCGTTCGAGTCCCCCGAAACCACATACTTGCTGAGCAAATCAAAATCCTTTCGAGCGCCGTGCTCAAGGATGGCGTCTGCCACTATGCGGAACCTCTCCACCGTGGGAGAACGAACAAGCCACTCCTCCAAGAGCCATCGCCACCGCACATGATCATCCTGTCGACGTGTAAACCCTTCGGACCAGTGATAGATATGGCCAGAGTGTGCCTTTCTTGCTGCTCGATCCAGTCGAGTTCCTCCAGTAGATCGGCATCGGAAGGAAAATGGTGACGGCTAAGCCGTTCGATGTACTCGCGATTCTCTTTAGCCACCTTTGACAACTGCGCTCTGCGCAAATCGAACTCAGACTTCAAATGAGCTTTGCTCCACTCGATAAAGCCACGCCGTTCGCAGAACCTAGCCATATCCGACAGGGTATGATCGTCGAGTCGTCTCAAGTATGGCAGCAGAACCTCCAGATGTTGCAGTTCTAGGCGGTCCATCAGACCAGTGGTAAAGAAACCGAAGAACATTCCGATGTGTCTAAAGGGGACAGTCGCGCTTGGGAAATCCTGAATCGCCTCTCCGGCCACTGCGGTGCAATAGGAACCTCCTATGTAAAGTGCCGCTTGGACGAATAATGGGCTGTATCGTAAATGACCCCAATGTTTTTTCAGAAGCGGCAGCGCCTCATCAGATGGGATGTCACGAATCAAGTACGCTAGCATGTGATGAGTATTAGTCATCCCACCCATGTGATCCCTTGGTGTATTCATCTCAAGTTTGAGAAGCGCTTGATCTAGTATGTCTCTACATTCCTGCGTCCACACCTTCCCAATGACATTGAACCAATGTTCATCCGTGGCAAGTAGCGGCTTTATCACAGGTACCACAGAAACATCGCCCAGCATTGCACGACGCCAGAGAACTTGGTGGAATTGCGGGTGATCCGGCGAAATCAAGCGAAGGACGTCCACGTCGTCTACGGCGTAGACCCAGAAACGGAACCCCGTCTCACGCAACTGAGCATCCGAGGTTTCTGATTCCCAACAGGCTCTGAGAACCTCCATTGATGCAACGCTTAGTCGTTTGCCCTGATTCTTGTTGGTAGGATTCCAGTTGTCTCTTAAGATCATCAACCAAAGCGAGAAGCCACCTCTTTCTTTCACCTGCCGATCGGTATTCGCCGCTTCTCCGACGAGAAATCTTACCACCAGTGGGTGATCGAGATGCAGCAACATAGTTATGATCGGCCAGCGTAGCGCGTCATCTGTACTAGCCCTCGCGATCAGGTATCGTAATACCGATTCCGGCACTCCTCGCCGCACAGCAAACTGAAGCTCCTCAGCGACAGTCCCACGTTGCGAGATGCCACCACCCTGATCATCGTCCGGTAGCGCCGCCCAAACCGCCATCATATCTTCTAGGACAGTCGATGGTTCTTCAAGACCACACCGGAAACCAGCCCACAATGCCGGAAGGAGTTGTCTTGTCTTGTTGGGTATTAAGTGCCATGCAGCTAGTACCGCAGCGGCTAATGAGGCATCACCAATGAAGCCTGCGAGAACGAGCGCTCCACTCCTTTCGGCTTCCGGTAGATCAGACCTCTGAAGCAACACCACGCAATCCGCGACCAATTTTTGCTGGTACCGATGGAGAGCTCGGCTCATAACTGCGTCCAAGCTGAGGTCGTTCACCGCGGGAGCGAACCAGCGAGTGTCGGAAAATTCGATACAACCAGCAGCGGCATCACCATTGGCAAGCCTCGCTCGCGCAACCAATCTGTGTCGACTTAGGGACTGCGTTACATCAAGAAGACGTGGTGAATCCGTCTCTTCCAGAAATCGGTATGCCTCAAAAAGCACAAGGGGAGGGGTGTGCTGATCCTCAGATGCCGAGCGCAACCAAGCCTTGGCAGCCTCCGCAATACGGATTGCAAAGGGGTTCGTCGAAACCGAGAATCGAAAGGCCGAAATCAAGGCAAGCGGTGTATGTTGCTGTACCCACCTGAGAAGTTCATCCGAGAGTTGAGCCAAAGCCAAGGCACGTCCAACAAAAGATGCGTAGAAAGGGTCGGAGAGGACATCGCTGTTCGATTCTGGGTCAGCAAACATGGCCTGCAACGACCGCGCCAAGTAATACTCAAGGATGCGATCGTGACGGAATTCGAAGCGGCTCTCACCTCCCCGGTCGGTAACGCGACAAATCTTCTTGAGTTGAGCCAACTCCCTAATGGCTCGCGCGGCTTTCTCAGGGAGCAAATGTTCTACGTGGTTCCAACGCGGATACAGATCGCGTTCAGCAAGTAGGCACGTTGCTAAATCAGCTAATGCCGAATCATATTCATTTTGTAAATAGCTGCCTGAGGCAGCGGCTTCCGAGTTTACCGAGGTAACAAAGCGATCTATCACGTCATGCGAGAAGTGTAGTGCACCAGGCCATGCTTGGCCCTGTGCAAGATTTGCATACATTGCAATCAGTATCGGATCATAGCCCAGTGCGGCAACTACCTGGCGTTGGTCCGTCTCAGCAAGATGTTTTGGGTTAGGACCAAGGGAGGCGACGAGACACGCTATGGCCTCTGCCTCACTCATCAGAGTTACAGGCACACTAGCGAGCCCCTTTGTTGTGCGGAACTGCTGATCGAGAGGTGCCCAAAACAGATCCCACGCCGGCACAATGATCACATGAGAGAGCGTTAACTCACCTTCCTTATTGGAGTTAGCAGGACAGCCCCAGGCGACAACTCGGCGCAGGGATTCGGATGGACTACCGCCCCGATTGATGTCGTCAACAATTAAGAAAAGGCGTCTAGACGAGGTTTGAAGCTTCAGCGCCACCGCTCCTGCATTGGGTTCAATCGTTGGGTGAAGCGAACGAAGTGAGAGGCAAATAGCCTCCTCCAACGAGGCTGCGCGTCCGGCAATCTCGCCTGGAATCCAGAGACCGATGCCACCTTTCGTCAAGTGTTCGCGCAAGATTTGGTAACAGACGACGCTCTTGCCACTGCCGGATGCACCGGTCACCACGTGAACAGATTTCGGCGAATCGACGGAGGCAGCGAGTGCACTTACGGACGAGGTGGTTACAAAAGTTTCTGGCGGCGTGAAAAGGAACTCGTTGCCATACTGCTGGAGGCTCTTACGGGAAAGGTCCTGTAACAACGGTAGTGATAGCCTCTCAGCCTGGATGTCAAGGTACTCCTTCCGGAGCCACTGCCCGTCGGGGGTCGTGTCAAGAAAGTCTCTCAGACGAGACCTCGCCAGAAAGCGCACTTCGAGACCTAGTTGCCGTCCCCTGTTGTAGACGATGGACATTAAGTTGTCGTCAGGCTGCTTGTTGGTACACAGATGAACTACAAACGTTGCATTGGGATGATCTCTGCGCAATGTCTCAGCTCGCCTTACCGCCTTGATGAGATCGCCGTCGTTTGCAGTCGTGGCTTTCTTGGCGTTGGATGCCGTAGTATGATCGAAGAGCCATTTGCGTTCAAGTAACCGTACTTTGTCGGTAGTGAATACAGCCATAACGAACCGCGGTGGGTTGGTACCTGGAACCACGCAGAAACTGTCGATAGGGTTGGAGATTGTCTTTCCTGCAGAATTGACCCCCATGTGTTCAAGAAAGCGGCAGTCGTCATCCACATATCGTAGAACACGGGTGGCTAATATCTCGAACTTACCCGCATCGGTCATGCTCTCGATGGCTTCAGCAGTTGTCATAGCAGACCTCCAGGTGGACGAATCTAACATGGATTATACCGTCTAAAAGCGATAATAAATTATAGACATTATTGATTTTCTTATTGTAAATGTATACGAGTAATGCCTTTGTCTTTTTTGTACCATGTCCAGCCAAAAGACGTCCGTGATTACCGATGTGATCAATGGCTTTTATTTGATCCGGCGTGGCATCACCATGAATAATTTTCTTAAGCTTACTCATTATATAGACACCAAAATAATTCGTCATCTTGCAAATGCCTCTCGTAAAACTGACTGCATCAGCATTTCTGACTGTTCTCTGCGTTCGGATACTTGTTTTTCCAATTCGTCGACCATGGACATGAGTTTATCCACACGCTCGACAATAGTTTTTTGTTCAACAATGGAGGGAAGAGCCACCGGTAATTTGCATAAAAGCTTCTGGTTGAGATTATCCATTGTTTGACCAACCGAATCCTGCAAAAGATAAGCTTGCGATTTTGAGGAGCAATATGCCATTCGAAAATATACTTTATCTACACATAGAACTCTAAGAAAAAAAGAGCCCGTACCGCACAACCATCCGTCCTGTCGTTCTTGAACAACCGCACATTTGCTGAGATTGCCACGTCGAGCAATAATTAAATCGCCCTGTTTTAGGGTGTATCTTTCCAACCTTTCTTTAGTTTTTTGTGAGATACGCATCCGTTCATCGGCACAAATTTTCCCATTAACAATATTCATGGGATTGACAACGGGTATTCCACCTCTAACATAATCTGATTTATGAAGCATTGTGCCAAACGGCCCAGTAGAGAGTTCTTCACATATCTCCACCAACCGACACCACACCCACCCCGCTGGCAGGTCAAACGGTTTTTCTTCCTCACCGATGGGTGACAGGGCTTTTGTCTTCTTCGTGGTCTTCGTGTTCTTCGTGAGACGCTCTTTTTCGGTTTTGATCTTCTCAAGCAATTTTGAGGCGTGATTATCTCCGCTGATAAGAGCGTGATGTTGCGCACGCCATTTGGCCGTCAGTTTTCCTTCGATGGCTTCCTGCAATATTCGCTGGCGAAGTTGTTTAAGATAGCCAAGTTGTTGGGTGATTTCTTCGCTAAAACTATTGAGGGATATTTTGCTTCGATCTATTTTATTTAACAATTCGATCTGAGTTTTATAACCAATATCGGGGATATCTATATCGCATAAATCATCATACCTTAAGGCATTCCTAACCCCGCCGCGGTTCCCATACCAATTGATAAGATGATTCCCAAATTCACTTTTCAAATATACATAAAGGAAACCGGGGCTTAAATTATTCTTTGCCCTGAAAACAACATACGCTGGACTAACGCAACCCTTTAAACCTTTTGAATTAAACCCTATTGAACCGACATTGATTCTGTAAGGATTGTATGCAAAATAATTTTTATCTATCACGATATAATTTGAAATATCCTTACTTGCTTTTTTGCCGGTAATCGTTATTCCTTCCACATTCGTTACACCATAAACCGTTTTAAAATCTTCTTTGCCTTTTTCAGCTATAGTTTCTTTAACAAGCTCTATAAACTGTCCAAGTTTAACTGTAGGAAAGTTAATGCGAACTCTTTTCCAATCAGGCATTTTTCCGCCCCTTTTTCTTCAGGAGGCGCTTTGCCACTTTCTGTTCAATCATTTTTAATGCCTCATCATCGGCAAGCGCTTCCGCTTCTGCCTCGTTCTTCAACCGTTGTTTATGAAAAACCTCATATTGTTCCAAAGCCAGTGCGTCAGCAACTTCTTTGGTTACGGTTCCAGCATGCTCAAGGATATCGCGTTCGTTAAACTTGAGAAAGGCGTCGAGCTTTTTGCGCCAGTCGCGCATGAAGACCTGCCGGTGACGTCTCGCCTGATCTTCGGCATAATCAAGATACATAGTCACGATTCTGTTAAGTTGTTCCATTTCCTTCTCGTTGAGGTAATTCTTGGCAATGGTCACATCTCCGTGGCGCACCTTGACGCCTTTCCATGTAGTAAGACCCATGTTGGGTTTTGATGCATCTGCCCGCCCGGAAATTAACTCTGCCGCCGTCTTGCCGGATATTGCAAAATGGAGTTTATTTTGAACTATTTTGAAAAATTCTAAGGTCTCTTCCGCCTTTGGGTCATAATCCACTGCCAGTTTGTAAATATCCCGGATTTTTTGATAAAAACGCTTCTCGCTGGAACGGATGTCGCGGATACGCTCAAGGATTTCATCAAAATAATCAGAGCCGATGTTTACGCCCTGCTTAAGCCGCTCGTCATCCAGCACAAAACCTTTGATAATATATTCCCGCAACTGCTGAGTTGCCCATTGACGGAAGCGTGTGGCAACGTGGGATTTAACGCGATATCCAACCGATATGATCATATCGAGATTGTAATATTCAATTTTCCTTTGAACCGACCTTGCTCCCTCTTTTTGAACTGTCAAGAATTCCTTGACAGTTGCTTCAGGTTCCAGCTCGCCTTCTTCGTGAATATTTCTAATGTGAAGACTTATATTCTGCTTAGTTGTCTGGAAAAGTTCCGCCATCAACTGCTGTGTTAACCAGACTGTCTCATCCTGAAAACGAACATCAATCTTGATTTTTCCATCTTCTGCATGGTAAATAATGAGTTGTGATTTATTTTCTGCGTTATCCATTCTCCAACTCCTTTCTCAATTGTTGAATAAGCTCATCGCTCTTTCGAAATGACTTGTGAAGCATTGCCACCAGTTCCGCGCTTGTATACGTATGCTTTTCTTCAGGCGTATGCGGATTTTTTATGTCGAGGTTATAGCCGTTCGTGGCAATCGTATCTATAGAAACCTTCCATGCCTGCTCATTTTCCTTGCGTTTCTTCCACCACTTCTTAAGACCGTCAAACTCGCTCTTCTGGATCGGCTTCGTTTTGCTGTATGCCTTAACCCCTTCGGGCAGTTTGTGTTCCCAATACCAGATTTCCCTGGTTGGTTTTCCCTTCTCAAAGAAAAGCAGGTTCGTGGCAACACTGGCATACGGTTGAAAGACTGAATTCGGCAAACGCACGATGGTGTGCAGATTGCAGTTCTCCAGGAAGTGCTGGCGGATGCGCTGTTTTACACCGTCGCCTGTCAGCGAACCATCAGGCAGGACAATACCGGCACGGCCTCCGTCTTTCAGATACCGCACCATAAGCATCAAGAAAAGGTCGGCACTTTCCGTTGTGCGGAAATTTTGAGGAAAATTAGTCTCTACCCCATCGGTAACCAAGGCCCCAAAAGGCGGATTAGCAAGAATGACATCCACCCGGTCTTTTTGGCCGATTGAAGTGTATTCGCGGTTTAAACTGTCAGTATAATCCACATTCGGCACTTCAATGTCGTGCAATATTAAATTGGTTACGCAGAGCATGAAGGGAAGCGGTTTAAACTCCATGCCATGAATATTTTTTTCAAGCGCCCTGAGGTCATCAACGCCTTTGATGTCTTGTTTACGGACATTCTCTATGGCGCTGGTTAAAAACCCTCCAGTTCCACAGGCGGGATCCAGCACTCTTTCGCCCAATCTAGGGTTGATCATTTCTGTGATAAATTCAGTCAAAGCACGCGGGGTGTAAAACTCACCGTAATTCCCGGCGCTCTGCAGGTCGCGCAAGATCGTTTCGTAAATATCGCCAAAAACATGCCGGTCTTCAGCCTTGTTAAAGTCAATCTGGTTTAGCGCGTTAACAACTTGACGGATAATTGTCCCGTTCTTCATGTAGTTATTCGTACCGTCGAATATCTCACGGATAATGAGGGCGCGTTTATTCCCGGAGCTTACATCGAGGTTTTTGAGTTGAGGGATCAATTTTCCATCAATAAACTCTTTAAGTTCATCGCCAGTCATGCCCTCATCATCAGCCGCCCAACTGCGCCATTGCAATTTCTTTGGCATTGGCGAAACATATTTGTCATTGAGGAGTTCGATCTCTTTGTCCTTGTCATCCAGTATTTTAAGACTGATCATCCAGCCCAATTGCTCAACGCGCTGTGCGTCTCCGGACACGCCTGGATCCTTGCGCATGATGTTCTGTAATGTTTTTATAATATTCCCGATATTTTTCATCTTGAACCTCTCACAAAGCACACAAAGTACACAAAGTTTTATATAGTTCCATTGATAACTCGCCGAATACCATTCTTTAGTAATATTTCATTAAAATTGATGAGTAATCCCAATTTCTTATTTGAAAGACGTATATACGTAAGAGGTTGTTTCAAATGAATATCTTCTATCTGCTTAACTGATTTTAATTCCAGTATCACAAGATCATTCACAATTATATCCGCACGATACCCTTCTTCTATTAATATTCCTTCATAGTTTATATGAATTGATTTTTGTGTTTCTACCTGAAAACCATTTTTTGTAAGCTCATAAACAAAGGCTTTTTCATAAGCTGACTCAAGAAGGCCAGGACCAAGAATGGAATGTATTTTTATTGCCAAGCCTATAATTTTTTCTGACAATATGTTCTCATTCATTATTCTGTCTCCGTCTCCGTGAGCTTTGTGTTCTTAGTGAGAATTCTTTAAGCTGCTGTATATAGTTCATGTCCAATTCTTCAATAACATGAAGATACTGATCTCTCCCGCCGAAAATCTGCACGATTTCCGTGGGTGTCCCGATTTGATTAAACGGTTCTATTCTCAAAATTGCAAGGTCTTCTATATTTTCAATGCCCTCATCGGCATATTTATCCAGGAGCGCCTCAATAACCTTTCGCGCCTTCTCCCCGTATTTCGTGAAATAATTGCGCTTCTTTACATTTTCCGCGCGCTCCCGCCGGGTAAGCGCAGGCATGTCCCACGCAATGTGGCAGATAAGATCAAAGACGTCCAAATCCTTCTTTACCTCTGCCATTAAGTTTTCCGGAATAATCCCATGAGACTCCAATTCCTCTATAATCGCCTTCTTTTTATGAGCGCCGTTCCATCGGGCAAGGAAATCATCAAGGGATTGGAACTCCTGCAAGATACCCTTCTTTGTATAATCTTTGAGGCTTTCCGTGATAAGGTTTCCGTTTGCATCCAGATGCTGAACCCGCTCGTTTAACACAGAAACATCCACTCCGGACACGTATACTTTTTGCCGGGGTTCAGACACAATTGAACCGCCTTGAATAATTTCTGGTTGCGTTGAGTATTCGACCGGTTCTTTTTCCTCAAAATCCACAGGCTGACCGGTTTCCGGATCAATGATCTCCTGGTCTTCTTCAGGATGAATATCCTGATCCGTTAATTCCCATTCGCCCTCAACTTCCTTGATCACAACCGGGTCACCGTCAAAAGCCGGATCCGCGAAAAGATCCGTCACCCTGCGGAAGTCCATAATGGCAAAGAACGTCTTGTCATAATCTTCGTTAATACGGGTTCCGCGACCAATGATCTGCTTGAACTCAGTCATTGACCTGATGTTTGAATCAAGCACGATCAATTTGCAGGTCTGCGCATCAACACCAGTGGTCATCAATTTCGACGTGGTAGCAATAACCGGATAACGCTCCTCAGGATTTATGAAATTATCCACTTCGCGCTTGCCTTGTTCATCATCGCCGGTAATGCGCATGACATACTTATAGTTCTCAAGCGCCAAGTCCGGGTTTTCAATAGCAATGGCCTGCCTCATCCGTTCGGCATGCTCTATATCCACACAAAAAACTATCGTTTTATCGAATCGGTTTGTTTTTCGTAAATATTCCGACACCTTTTTGGCTACAAGTTTTGTTCGCTCATCAATCACCAAATTTCTATCAAAGTCTTTGATGTTATAAATGCGATCCTCAACCTCATTGTCATCCCTATCTTTTTTGCCTGCTTCCGGCCGCCAGCCTTCAAGATCGGTATTAAGCCCAACCCGAATGACTTTGTAAGGGGCGAGAAATCCATCCTCAATACCCTGCTTGAGTGTATAGGTATAAATCGGATCGCCAAAGTATTCGATGTTGGATATTTCTCTTGTTTCCCTCGGCGTTGCAGTGAGGCCAATATGGGTCGCAGAACTAAAATAATCAAGTATCGCCCTCCATGCGCTATCAGCGGCCGCGCTTCCACGATGATACTCATCAACAACCACAAGATCAAAGAAATCTCTGCTGAACTCCTTGTATACGTCCTTGTCCTCGTTATAGTTCGTTAATCCTTGATAAAGGGCAAGGTATATCTCATAAGCCTTATCAATCTTTTTCTTTTTGATGACCGTCATCCGGTCTTTAAAGTGTTTAAAATCATTGCGTTTGGTCTGATCAATAAGCACATTACGATCTGCCAGGAAAAGTATTCTCTTTTTACGTCCGCTTTTCCAAAGGCGGTAAATAACCTGAAAAGCTGTATATGTCTTTCCCGTTCCGGTAGCCATCACGAGAAGGATTCTACTCTGCCCGCGGGCGATGGCTTCCACGGTTCGGTTAATGGCTATCTGCTGATAATAACGGGGCAATCGTCCTGATCCATCAAAGAAATAGTCAAAAGATGCGATCTCTTCCTGTTCAGGAGTTTCAATCTTTTTATACCTTTTGTACATCTTCCAAAGCTCATCGGGGGAAGGAAAAGCAACCAAAGACAATTCTTTCTCGATTTGCACGGAAAGACCGGAGCTATCGTGTTGAATAAAGCCGTCACCGTTTGAACTGAACGCAACCGGAACATCAAGTATCTTCGCATAGATTAATGCCTGCTATAATCCGGCTCCTACGGAATGATTGTTGTCCTTTGCTTCAATAACAGCAATAGGAATATTCGGTTTGAGGTAGAGAATAAAATCAGCACGCTTTCTTTTACCCCGGGCAGTTTTATTGCCTTTGACAAAGATTCGGCCATCAGTAAAAAAGACCTCTTCCCGGACTTGCTTTTCAACATCCCATCCGGCTTTAACAAGTGCAGGCAGGATAAACTGCGTGCATATATCTCTTTCTGACAAATCTTTTTTATTACTCATCTGTGCTTAATTCTTTTGAAAAGGCAAATAAGGCGGCGTCTATCTGGTGGGGATTAAGGTCAACGGTAGAAGATGCAAGGGTTTGGTTTAATTTTTTTATTTCATGGGATGGGCGTTTGAGGGTGAGTTCATGGGCAAGGATTTTCTGATAATATAAAGGGACTTTATAATTTGATACAGGCAGATTTAATTCATGTTTTGAATATTTCATTTTACAAGAATTCTATCCGATTCTTCATTTCCTCTATAGATAAAATTTCAGCGTAAAGAGTTAACCTCTTAATACACTCGCCGATGCTTAATTTATTCATTTCTACAAAAATCACACCCCAGTACCTCTTGCCGTTTTTAACAATCTCATTTGCAATTCTTAGAAAATGATGGTCATGAGTAAATATTACTGCTTTCATACCGGATGCAAATTGAAAATGTTCCACATCAGAAGCGCCTATCATGCCTTTTTCATGCGCAGAAAAAGCCTTTATTCCACGCCTCCTTAATCCCTCAGCAATACGAATGTCAACATTTTCGTCAGTGTATATTTTTAATCTTGCCAACCTTTTTCTCCAGAATAGAAGGATGTTCTTTTTTCATACCTCCTACGTCTTGAACTGCCGTTTTCCACGCATTGTCAATCTCGCTCTTGTGTTCATAGTAATAAGAAAGAGCATCATGAACTTGTGGTAAATTTATCTGCGGCAATGCAACTATTATATCTTCCGGAGACTGCCCCATGATTTCATATCGAATAACTATGTCAAGCACCCGGATACCGGTACCTGAAATAACAGGCACCCCGCCTCTTACTTTTTTATTCCTTGTAATATATGGGTGCTTTGTTTGTTTCGTTACTATACTCATTATATCTTCTCCTCATTTTCACTTTTCTTGAATTAGGGGGAACATTACACTGTAAATACTTCTTTTGGGGAAAAGTATTTTACAACTCCCTTCACCCCATTTTTTAAGGGGGATTTGGTTGCAGCTTTTTTACTATATCATGTATGATAACATACAATAATAAATTTAAAATACAAATAAACCATGTTTCAAACCTTAAATGATATAATTGTTTTCTCAATAACGCATGAACTATAGATAAATTTACTAGAATTACGGTATACCATAGCTTAATTATCAAATTAACATAAGCAGCAAAAGAATAACTACTGTAGTATCTCTAGCTAAGTTATCTATACGATAATTATCTTCCTTTTACCCTCTGCCCAAAGTTGGCTTATTATCAATCCTGCCTCGATAGTCTTTCCAAGACCAACTTCATCACAAAGGATTGCGCCCCTTGAAAGAGGATAATTAAAGGCAAACAATGCGGCATCTATCTGGTAAGGATTCAGGTCAACGGTAGTAGATGCGAGGGTTTGATTTAATTTTTTCAATTCATGAGCGGGACGTTTGAGGGTCAGTTCATGGGCAAGGATTTTCTGATAAAATAACGGAACTTTAGAATTTAATGCAGGCAGATTTAATTCCTCCAGATGTGCCGACATAAATACTATCCTTTGAGTTTAAATTATGCAGAATTACCTGCCATAATCTACAACTATGAATTACTCTTGTCAAGATGCAAACAGAATCCTCGCCTTAATATAGATAATGTCCTCCGCCAAAAAGTATTTTCAGTTGAAACTTTTGTCCATTCCACATCACCGGCCTTAATTTTTACGCTGAAATTTGTGCCAGTGGCAAAAGGCAGGTCAATGTAAATCAGGTACATCTTACCATCCTGGGCAAGGTGTGGTTTTCAGTTCAAAAAATGCCAGTTTTAAACGTTCAAAATCCCGGGCTTCAAATTGTGAGAGCCAGTCGTCTTTGAAATCAACGTATAGTGCATTCCCTTTGTATTTTCTGAAAAGGTCATAGAGGATAAAGGTCTTGCCGCTCCTTCTCACGCCATAGAAAACAACGACCTTGTTGGTGGTTTCGGGAAATGCCAATCTATCCCTCTGTATCGGGTCTTTGATTTCCCTGCCAATGAATTCTTCATTTGATATGATTACTTCTTTAAGGGTTTGAATACTCACCATATATCATTTATCCTTTAATCAGGGATAATTTGGTGAATTATCGTCCTTCTGTCAAGGACAATATTTATGCGCGTGGGATGTGAGGAGTCCCTGCCACTATCAAATAATGATATATCGTATGGTGATCGTTTAATCCAAATTGCCATAGTGAACAACAAAAGAAAGTTGTCATTTCGAAGGAGTAGAGCGACTGAGAAATCCTTGTCTCGATATAGGGGAAAATATCATAAGGATTCTCCCGGTGTCTGCCCCGTGCGAAAGATTTCTCGTCACTTCGTTCCCGGTGTTGGTTCAAGCGTCCACGATTGAACCGAAACGTTTGGGCCTGTTATTGGTATTTGGCATCAATCCAGAGCCCGTGTAGCAATTCGTGACATGGAGTTCAGTCCACAACACTCATTGAATCGACCCAAAGCCAATCAAAACGCCCAAACGTATGGTTCAATCTACAAGATTGAACCAACTCAGAGATTACGGTATTCTCAATCGTTCGTTTTCATCTGTTGGATACTATAACCATACCTATCCATCGTTTTTTCTTTGCTTAAACGTTTTTCAATGACCGGATATGATCTTTGTCTGAAATTGAATTAACAAAGGTTTTCCATTTGAAATATAGTAAACAACAGGGATAATAAATATATTTAAGAGGGTAGAACTGAGTAATCCCCCTAATATCACGATTGCCATTGGGCTTTGTATCTCATTTCCAGGCAAGTCGCCTGTTATTGCCAGGGGAATTAATGCCAAAGCGGTGGTTAAAGCAGTCATCAAAATCGGGTTTAGTCTGTCTAAAGAGCCTTTAATAACAGTTTCATACAAAGCAATACCCTGACTTTGTAATGCCTGGTAGTGTGAAACCAATAATATTCCATTACGTGTTGCTATTCCAAACAGTGTAATAAATCCAATGATGGAGGGAATACTCATGATTCCTTCTGTAAACCAAATGCTTAAGATACCGCCTATCAGCGCCAACGGTAAATTGAGAAAAACAATTCCTGCAAGCTTGATATTTTTAAATTCCTGATAAAGCAAAAGGAATATAATGAATAAAGACATCAAAGAGGTGAAGAATAATATTTTCGATGCCTTTGCTTCACTCTCAAATTGTCCTCCGTATTGAATGTGGTAGTTTTCCGGCAGATGAATAGTATCATTTATTTTTTCTTTGATTTGGTTTACTACGCTTTTTAAATCACGCCCGGCTATATTGGCCGAAACCACAATTTTTCGCTGTACGTTCTCCCGGTTAATGGTGCCGGGGCCTGTTGCCGAAACAATATCAGCTACATAATGTAAAGGGATTTTGAATTTTAAATTTTGAATTTTGGATTGTTGGTCTGGATTGATATTGGTATCAATTAAAACGTTACGGATATTTTCTATTTTGCCCCTGTTCTCATCATTAAATCGTAATACAAGATCAAAACTTTTGTTGCTTTCAAAAACCTGAGATACTTTTTCGCCCGCAAAGGCGACATCAATAAACTCGGTAAATTGACCTATTGAAATGCCATATTTGGCCAGCATATTCCGTTTTGCTTTTATTTGTACCTGAGGAATTTCAATTTGCTGCTCCACGCTAATGTCCACAAGCCCTTCTATGCCTTCAATGTTGCGTTGTATCTGATTGGCAAGGGAGAACATTCTAGACAAGTCTGTCCCGAAAAGCTTAATGGCGATGTTGGCCCTTGTACCTGAGAGCATATGGTCAATACGGTGTCCTATGGGCTGCCCGATGGTGATGTTCGCTTCAGAAACTGCACTTAATTTTTCCCGAACGTCCTTCATGAATTCTTCCTTGCTTCTTTCTGTCAAAACAAAGGGGGCATCAATTTCAGCGGCATTTACGCCCTGCGCATGTTCGTCTAATTCAGCTCTTCCTGTCCTGCGTGAAGTAATTGAGATTTCGGGTACCGACAGCAGGATATTTTCAATCCTGTTTCCAATTTTATTTGATTCTTCAAGTGATATGCCCGGCATACTGACAGCACTTACTGTCAAAGTGCCTTCGTTAAATTCGGGCAAGAAATTTCGGCCCAAACCAAACATGATAAAAATCGCCGCAATGAACAACACGAGGGATATCCCAAGTACTGTTTTTTTCATTTTCATTACTTTTTTCAATGCGGAATTATAATATCGGTGAAGCCATCTTTCCGTCCAGCTCCCTTTTGCTTGCTTTAAAAGCATTTTGTCGCTGGTGAGCATAAAACTGCAGAGCACCGGGGTAAGTGTTACCGCAACAATGAGAGATGCAAACAGAGAAACGATAAAGGAAATGCCCAGGGGCTGCAACATTCTACCCTCCATTCCGCCAAGGAAAAACAAGGGGATAAAAGCAACGATGATGATAAGGGTCGCATTAAGGATTGAAGACCGCACCTCTTTTGAAGCGTCGTAAACGATAACAAGTGTGCTTTTTCGACTTTCAATACTTTTTTGTGCATTTTCCTTCAGGCGCTTAAAGACGTTTTCCACATCAATAATGGCATCATCTACCAGTGAGCCAATAGCTATTGCCATCCCGCCGAGAGACATGGTGTTGATGGTTAATCCCAAAAATTTAAGGGTAATAATGGAAACAATAAGGGAAAGGGGAATAGCAATAAGGGAGATAATGGTGGTTCGGAAGTTCATTAAGAACAGGAACATTATGATAACGACAAAGAGAGAACCCTCCATGAGAGCTTTTTTAATATTGTTTATAGAGGCCTGAATAAAATCTGCCTGACGGAATATTTTGGTGTTAATTTTGATATCAGAAGGCAGGGTTTTGGAAATCTCTGCAATGGCAGTATCAATTTTTTCTGTAAGTTCCAAGGTATTAGCGCCTGGCTGTTTTGCTACGGTCATAATAACTGCCGGACTTGCTTTCAGTGAACCGTCACCGATTTTAGGGATTGCCCCGCCGATTTTGACCTCTGCAACGTCCTCTATTTTTATCGGAGCATTATTGATAACCTTAATTACAGCATTACCTATTTCTTCCACGCTGTTTGTTCTTCCAACACCTTTTATGATGTATTCATTTCCAAATTCATTCATTAAACCACCTGAAGCATTCAGATTACTTTCTTTGCTTGCCTTCAGCAATTCATTTAAAGAAATGTTGTAATGTTTCATTTTTTGAGGTGATGCAAGTATTTGGTATTGCTTGTATTCTCCGCCAATTACAATTACCTGTGACACTCCTCCTGTCGCCAGTAACCTTGGCCGGATATTCCAGTCAGCAATGGTTCTTAAATCCATTGGGGCTGTGCTATCAGATGATAAACCAATGAGCATAATTTCCCCCATGATGGATGATTGAGGCGCAAGGGTAGGATTTCCAACTCCCAGCGGTAGCTTTTCGGCAATGGTTGTTAGTTTTTCGCTAACTATTTGACGTGCCTTAAAAATATCCATTCCCCACTCGAATTCTACACAAGCAATTGATATTCCTGCGGCAGATGATGACCTTACCCGGCGCACATTGGTGGCTCCATTGATTGCCGTTTCAATCTGAAAGGTTACTAGTTTTTCGACTTCTTCCGGAGCCATTCCATGCGCTTCGGTTAACACTACTACCGTTGGGGCAGTAAGATCAGGAAATACATCAACTTCCATTTTGGATGTTGTGTAAATACCCGCTATCAAAAGCAGCGCTGACGCCGCTATAATTATTAATCGATTATGTAAGGCGTATTCTATAATCTTATTTATCATGGTAGTGGTAGAAATTTTAAATTTTGGATTTTAAATTTTAAATTATTGGTTTTTCATTTTTCATTTAACATTCATAATTCAAAATTTCGTTAATGTTCGTGCCCATGTGCAGGCATTTTACCTGACATTGTTGCTAATTTTATTTGGTAGGCTCCTTTCGTGACAACTCTTTCGCCCTCCTTTATACCTGCTAATACCTGTACATTCATACCATCATTGACTCCGGTTTTCAATTCACGCTTTTGGAATCCTTCGCCTGATGTTTGCACATAGGCAAAGAAATTTTCCTGTTCCTCTATGAGCGCCGAATAGGGAATTACTAAAGCATCTTTAATTACAGTAGTTTTTAAAAATACTTCTACGAATGCGCCAGGGATGATTTCACCATTATTGTCAATCTCAAAGTTTACGGGAATATAATAAGCGTTGTTGTCGGCACTTTTCCCATACGAAACCAACTTGCCATTTAAGCTGTCAGTACTGTACATTTTACTGTCATTAGCAGTTATGAAATTCGCTGATGAAATACTATTGAGTTTTGAGAAATGCTTTTGAGGCAATTCGGCTTTTAAAATGAGTTTGCGGTTTTGGAAAACGATGGCAATGGGTTGCCCGATTTCAACATGTTCTCCTTTGCTTATCATCACATTTTTTATATAACCCTGTATTGGCGACGTGATTTTGTGTCCACCAGCAGTATAGTTGGTTTCGATAGTGTTAAAAGTGATTTGAGCATTTTTGTATCTGAGTTGTGTTTCTTGAAAATATTTTTGTGAAATGGTATTGTCTTTCACCAATTTTTTGGCTCTTTCAAAATCTATTTTGCTTTTCTCATAGTTATTTTTTGCCTCTTTGTATTTCGTGTCTACATTACCTTCTGTTAAACCGGCTCCTGAAATTATAAATAATGTTTCGCCTGCATTTACCGCAGAACCAATCAGTTTTTTATTGCTTCCAAATGTTATGATACCTTTGCTTTTGGCTATTATAGTTGTTTCGTCTCCAGGTGCAGGCAAGACTTGTCCTGTGGTTTTGATTATTTCAATAAAGGGCTGTCTTTTTACTTCCCTATTTGCAAAATCTATCTTCCATGCCTGTTCTTTTAAATAAACAATTTCTTCGCCGATTGTCTGTTCCTGTTGGTTTGCAAGTGCAGTTCGTGTGTCAGGGTAAACAGTGATATTTGCTATTGTAATTTTGTCTGAAAACTCCTTGGTTTGAATGTCAAAGACCAACTGATATGTGCCGGGATTTTCAGGATTCAAAGCCAATCGAAAAATGCCTGGAGATGACGGTGCTTCGGCTTTATCAGTTAATTGTGTCCCGTTTCCGATCAGACTAACTGTTACGGAACCTTCTGTTATTGCTTTGAAGTTTTCTCCTAATTGTGTAAAGTGGGCAGCGAACTTTGAGGTTTCCCCTACGATCAAAGGTTTAAACTCTACAAATAGTTCCGATATGTCTGTGTAGAGAGTGTAAACAAGCGGTTCAAGCTCTCTGCCTGTATGTACTTCATCTCCGTGCAAATGTCCGTGTTCGGCATCACCGTGTTTATGATTGTCATCATTACAGCCTGCTAATAAGCCTGCAACGATGATAAATGAAATAATTGCTTTATTCATATTTCCTCCTATTTAATATCAGGGTATTGTCAAAACCTAACTACAGAGAACACAGAGAAAAACTTTTAAAATAATAATGTCATGCAGAACCTTTTTCATCTTTTAAAAAGAATTACTGTAACCACAAATTGCACAGATTCCACAGATAAAAACCATAAAGTCTGTAGAATTTAATAATCTAAAATCTGTGGTTCCAATATTTATCATCTGTGTCCTCTGTGGTGAATCGCTTATTTTAATTCAAAAAAGTAGTGGGCATCTACTTCCATAAGAAAAATAGAGACAAAAATGACGCTATTTCCCGAAAGAAAACAAATTTGCGAACAAAGTGAAATGTGGTAATACGATTGGTTTAGATAAGATAGGTAGAATTGAGTTTATATAATCTCGTGGAATAATATTGATCCGGAGGCAAATGATGGAAGGTTTTTGAAGTAAACCAGGGGATTTGATTATCCAGACGAAGTGAAAAACATAGAAGTAAATGGTGTTTTAGGGTAAGACTGACATTTTGAGAAACAGATGTGTTTCCTGATAAATAATCAAAAGACAAAATATTCTTTACATCTCTATGTTCCGTTTCTCCTAATCCATGATCTCCTAATCCATGACCTCCATTCGTGTGATGGACATGAACAGTATTATGTACAAAATGAATTTCATGTTCATGTTCCAAAAGCTCACCCATTGTCGCATTTGACAGACAAAATGCAAGGGCTATTAATATTAAGTGAAGTTTGGTTGGTCTTATTTTTATCATAAATGATTTGGAGAACAAAACACTATAAAGATCTCTAAAACATAATATTAATTCATAAATATATTGCAGTGTCAACAAATTTTCATAAATTAATTACAACATTGAATCTTTCCTATACAAAAGTTTGTTGACATAAAAGAAGGTGTTGTTACAATAATAACATTATGTTACTATTATAACATATATCAAGTTATGAGTAGGGTGGATTAGAGCGTTGGTTTTTACGCCTAATCCACCTTCAATATTTTGTGACATGGTGGATTCGCTTCGCTTAATCCTCCTACCGCAAACCTGCATAAATAAAATGAAAATTCCTATACGATTAAATTATCTTTGGCCTATGCCCAGACGTATTTTGATAATCTAATGCTTAACGGCGAATAGGAGCCCCTTACTGGTTCAAGTTTGTAAATTGAACCCATAGAGTCTGCATAGTAGGGGCAGGTTTCAAACCTGTCCCTACTTCTTAAATTCAAAGCGTTATGGAAATGAAGGGTTCAGGTTGCAAACCAATGTCATTAAGTTAAGCTACCTGCCGTAAAAGTCCCCCTTAGCAAAGGGGGATTTAGGGGGTTGTTTTGATCAAATAACTCTTAACTTAATGACATTGGGTTGCAAACCTGAACCCACCTGGGGTTATATACCTTTGGTTCATAGGGTCTGTGCTGTTATTACCCTAATAAGGTTCTTAGGATGACTTTTAGAAAAAAAATATTGACAGTGTTGTTCTGTATCTCTGGACTATTATTGGCGGTAGAACGCTCTGTGTTTGCCATAAGGCCGTATCAAATAGCGGACGATGCAGATGCTGAAGACCCTGGCCTTTGGGAGCTTGAGTATGGTTTTGTCATAGAAAGGTTGAGAACAGAAGACCCAAAGAAAACAAGATTTGACTTTCCTGGGGAGGTTGATCTGGATTATGGTTTACCCTGGAATGCAGAAATAGGATTTGATTTTAGGTCACAAGCCCTTTTTATCGAAGGCGGCAGTACTCTGGTTGAGCCAGTTAGTGAATTTGCCATTTTCTACAAACAGGAATTCAAGACCTGGAAATTCGATATATTGGACATACAGATAGGAGGAGAAATAGGAATAGACTTTCCAACCACAAGGGAAAGGCGTGAAACGGACAGGTTCAATTTGCCCGGCTTTATCGCTTTAAGTTTATGGGATGTGTATGATAAGTTTAGCTTGCATTTCCTTGTAGAAGGGGAGGTAGAAGAATTAGGAGGCGAAGACGATTTCCGGCTTGCCTTCGGTACCTTTATCGATTATCCACTGCCTATATATAAAGATCTAAGGTTGGTTGCCGAGTACGGAACAGAAAAATCTGAAGACGAACCGCGGAGGCACGTCCTCCTTGCAGGAATAGACTGGACAAATCCTTTCAATATCATAAAAGTAATGGGTGGAGAAGGAATAGAATTCGATATAGCACCCTTCTTTTGGTTTACGGAGAATGAGAGTGTTGTAGAATGGGGCATAACCGCTGGGTTTGAATGGGCATTTCCCTAGTACACTGTCAACATTATTTGTAACGGTATGTGAATAACCAAAAGAGGTATAGCATGTCATTGCGAGGGTCTTTTCCGAAGCAATCTCCTGAGTACTTCAAAAGGGATTGCTTCGGGGAAAAACGCCCTCGCAATGACAGTGTACTAATAGCAAGGTGCGCCTTGCCACTGCGTTGTTATCATGGTTCTACCTGCGAATATTTAAATTTTAAGATGCAAACTAGCTTATCTATATCAAAGATATTTGGAATCCTTTCCATATATATCATGATCTTTTCTTCACTCCTTTTTGCTCAACCAGATGATACAACAGTACAAGCAGATAAAACCAGCGATGTAATAACGGGTGTAACTGAATCAACAGGCTTTACCTATAAGGACTTTATCTCAGGAAACTTTCGCGTTCTATATGAAGGCCGTTGGGCAGGGGGGGAAGATGACCATGATATGTACGAATATTTCCGCTTCAGGACAAAGGATTTTATAAATGATAAAGTATCAATATCGGGTTTTGGGAGGTTAACAGAAGATTTTGACGGGCATGAGCCTAAAGATGGAGCATTTAGAGATATTCTTGATACTTATGATCATAGTGTAACAGGACGTATTTACTATTTGTATGCCGATATTAAGGACCCTCTTTTTAAAAAATCCACTCTCCGTGTCGGGCGGCAATATGAATATTCTATTGAGACCATCCTGTTCGATGGTGCAAGATATGAGCAGCAGATCGGTCCTATTGATACTTATGTCTTTGGTGGCCTAAGGGTATCGCAATATAGAAGTACATATTTTGATACGGTAGCGGGAAGTGGTGTGGCCTTCCGGCCATTGATGGATACACGTGTAGCCTTGGACTATGTTCATATCGAAGGTGATGAGTTTGATGATGACGAAGTAGGGATTAATGTTTGGCATAAGATATATGATGACTTAAATTTTTATGGAAGATACACACTCCTTGAAACTCTGCCCAAAGATTTGCTTCTCAAATTATCCTGGGATAAAATTGAGTGGGATGCGAACGTACAATTATCTTACTATAGATTCCTTCATTCTATAGCAGAGCACAGTAACAATATCTCTCCTTATTTTCAAATCCTCGGTTCTTTTAAGCCTTTTGAACTCATCAGCATAACAGGTTATAAAGGTTTTGGAGAAAAATTTGGTGTATCCAGTGGTTTGGATTACCGGCGTCTAATTAATGAGGATGATGAAAATACCTTTAACCGTGATTATAACAGGACATTCATTTCTTTCATGGTAAATAACGTCCTTTTGAAGGAGTCCAAGTTTGCCTTTACATTAGAATACTGGAACATAGAAGGCATTGATCACAGTACAGACATTGGTGTTGATTTTGATAAAAAAATTGGTAAGTTCAGTATTGGCGGTGGCACGAGTTATTCTGTATATAAGTTTAATTTTACCGGCAGCAATGATCTGGCGGCTATTCTGGATGATGAATCTGCGAGGGATATTGAGCAAAAGATCAATGTTCGTACTTATTATCTCAGGATCAAGTATTTATTGTCAAAACATTCAGATGTAGGTCTGCAGTGGCTAACCGAGATAAGTGATACAGACCCAGATACCTATCATCAACTGCTTCTTTCTTATACTAGAAATTTCTAATATGACACGGAAAAATAACTATTATCTCTTCTCATTTATAACAATAGCCCTTCTTGTTTTACTGGGAGGATGCAAGGAATCCAGAATTCATTACAGTCATGCCAAACATATAAAGAGGGGATTAAAGGATTGCAACATCTGCCACAGCTATAAAGAAGACCTCGATCCTAAATGGCCTAAAATGGCGATGTGTCTTTCCTGCCACATGAAGGATTTTAAGCCAAACGATCCTGAATCATGTCTGTTGTGTCATACAAAACCAGGAATGGAAATAAAAGTTCAACATAATATTCCTAAAAAATACAAGGATTTAAAATTCACTCATAAGGTACATCTTAAAAATAATATAGAGTGTAATCAGTGTCATGAGGGAATCGAGAAGAGTGATGCTATTACATTAGACCTCATCCCCGATATGTTTGGTAATTGTATTCCATGCCACAAAAAAATGGGTGAAGAGAAAATTGCGTGTGATGTTTGCCATAAACATATTAAGAAGAACCGTATGCCACTTTACCATGAAGACCGGTGGGTTAAACATGATGACCCGCGCTGGATTCAAAAACACGGGAATGAATTCTATTATAATGAGGATTACTGCAAGCGATGCCATACGGACCTGAACTGGTGTGTTAATTGTCACCAGGATCAGAAGCCGAGGAATCATAATAATGCCTGGCGTAGAAAGACCCATGGGTTTGCTGCATCATGGGAGCGCAGGAAATGTATGGTATGTCATCAGGAAGATTTTTGTGTACGATGCCATGAAAATACAACGCCTTTAAGCCATACGGCATCCTGGGGCGGTGTCAATACGAGGAACAGGCATTGTCTGAACTGTCATTTTCCTGTGTCGATGGTTTCGTGTACAGTATGTCATCCCACCCCTGAGCATCCTTCTGCAGACAGCTCTCCGCATCCGCCTTTTGTTGGAAATTGTACTCAACCGGGTTGCCATCCGGTTGGCAGGGCGGGTGAACCTCCCCATCCTAAGCCTGTCGGTATAAAATGTACCGTTTGCCATCCACAGTAAAAAGGTAAAAATGAGAGTGCAAGGTATGTAGTACATAGTCAACATAATTTGTAACAGTATGTGGGTGTCCAAAGGGGTAAAGATTGTCATTGCGAGGGCTTTTTCCGAAGCAATCTCCTGAATACCCCCCAAAAAGGGATTGCTTCGGATAAAACCCTCGCAATGACGGATGCTCTATCACCCGTTATTATGAATTATATTGATGATGTAGTAGGTTATGTGAGGTGAGGTGAGGTGAGACAACTCAACACATAATTTTGAGTGCTGCTAACTTTTGTAATTTCATAGCTTGCCATTCAAATATAAAAGGAGAAATTCCTTGAAGAAAGGAATAAATAAAAGGAAAAAATATATTATAGATCCAAATTTTCAATATGGATTTATTCGCAAAATTGCTGTACTGACTACGTTTATTATTATAGTATCCCTTTCTTTTCTGGTATTTGTATACCACTATTATGGTGACGTACGCATAGAGATCACGCAGCCGGTTCCATTTGCTTTGTCAGAGGGTGAAGAAGCTGTGGAAGCGTCACGAAGCTATACTATTTTAGAACTTTTATGGCCGGTACTTACTGTCTGTGTTATTGCTACTCTGTCATTTGTTGTTGTGTATGGTATAATCATTTCACATCGAATGGCAGGTCCTGTTTACCGTATGCGTCAAATACTGGCTAAAATGGCAAAGTACGACTTAAGCGGGCCAGAAGAGTGCTTGAGGAAAAAGGATGATTTTAAATCATTGTTGCATGAACTTAATAATTTAAAAGAACAATTGAGGATACCAATCCAGGAATTACAATCTATTTGTCAGGAAATGAACGACGAAGAAAAGCAAAAACAACATGTAGAGCGGATACGTGAAATTGTCTCTAAGTTCAAGACAACACATTGATGCGGTAATTAATGGATGACCGTAATTTATTTTACGTGAATTCTCATTTTATTTAAGCAGGTTTTCAGGATGGCACTGACAAACTTTGTTTGCAGTGTTTTATATTCTATATCCATATGTACATTCAAACACGGGGTTGTCCAAAAAGTTTTATGAACGTACCGTATGTAGGGACTGAAGATTTTCAGCCCTTACCTTTTGTATGGTTTGCAGGCTTTTTGGACAGCGCCGTGCCACCTAAAATCTACTAAATTCAAATAATCGCAACAGGAGATAGTAGGAATGCAAATGAAAAGGCGGTCCGTTTATGTAGGTCTTTTACTGCTGATACTTTTTGCTTTTTGCATCAATTATGCATATTCAGCAATGAAAAAGAGTACTAATTATCATGATATAAGGATAGCTTATATTAACGGATATTATGAAGCCCTTCATTTGAATATTGATGTAATAAAACAACTCCAGGCTGACGAAGAAAAGCTGAAGCAAGCTGTGCTGGATGCGGCAGACAGATACATTAGAGAAGTGGAAAAGCTAAACGAACAAAAATCTAAGTAAAAGGTAACAATTTAGTTTTTGAAAAATTACAATAATAGCAATGTTTACCTCGCAGTGTAGGGGCGAAGCATTTGCCAGTTTAGGTATGAACGCATTTATGCCAATTTATGGCTACGGTTGGTTCAATCTTTTAGATTGAACCATGTGTTTAGCATTTGCCTGTACGCTTTTGATTTGTGCCAGATATATGAAACATGCAAAACGTTTCGGTTCAATCGTGGACGATTGAACCAACCCGGCGAGGGGTGAAGCGGCTGCGAGGTGGAAGCTGAATCAAACCCGGAGGTTCCTTGCTGATACGCTCGGAATAAGCTCCGCAAGTATCCAATTGTAGATTTGGGATTGCGGATTGCGGAATGAAAAACCAAAGTGTAAAATCCGAAATCCGACATCTAAAATCCGAAATCCAAATTCCCTCTTTGGGATTGCTTCGGAAAAGACCATCGCAATGACCAGAGGGGTAGTCTTTCGTATTTGAAGGTATGTTCGGTTTCATCTCTTTAGTACTATAGCAAGGCATGTCCAGATGAAGTAAGATCAATAGAACAGGTAATAGAAGATAGAAAGAGAAAAAAAGAAGAACGGAATAAACAAATTGGTGAGATATGAAAATATTGGGGTTAAATTATGATACTATCCAGGCAAGACGCGGGACTCTTTTTTAAATTGGTAAAGCCACTGCAAGTTTTTGTTAACAATAAATTGGATTTAATACAAAAGTGCTCTACGATTGAAGAATATCAGAAGCTTGAAATGGAGCAAAAGATAAAAATTCGAGATGCCCTTTATAAGAACATTGGTTTAATAGATGAATTTATAAGTGAGAATCCACAGCAGTTTACGGTTGAAGAATTGAACATAATCCGAAAATGGCATAAATTTATTGCCGGTGATTTTTTTATTGAGCGTTATTTATCCAAGCATGCAATTTTTATCAGGGATAATGCAGTGTATGCTGTCGCGGGGCTCTACGACCCGATTGACAGGATTATAACACCTGATCAACTGCCGGCAAGAGTCAGTGCAGTATTGCTTCCATTCAAGGGTAGGATTATTTATGACGGGCTTATGCAGACTTATCGGATATTTTTTGGAAGAGGTATTCGTTCCGACTTAAAGGAGATTTATCTTACTGCAAAGCAAAACGGCCGCATTATTGAGACTCTGGAGCCTGAAGAGCACAATGAAAAACTCGTGAAAGTTAAGAAACCAGCAAAAGACTGGAGTAGTAAGGTGAGCTCTTTACTGAAGGATGTTCAGGAACTTAAGGCAGGCGCAGGATCACCTTCTGTACAGGGACCGGTGTTCGGCTTAGTAAAAGCAAGCATGGAACTTGCCCAGGCAGCCGTTGATAATCCGGGAGATATAGAGCAGTTATGGTCCGGTATAAATAAAGTAAGCAAGGCATTAAAGAAGATTTCCGTTACGTTGAACCGAGCAATTGATTCTGAATAATAGCTATGAATAAAATTCGTATAAAAACTTGAGATCGCAACTAAAAAGATTTTAACCAAGCTTCGTGGTGTCAAAAAATATCAAAATTATTTTTAGAAGATACTAAACTGTCAGGTTTTATTCCTTGAATACTATAACACTTAAACATCGTGTTGAAGAGATACTTTCCAGTATGACGATCGAAGAGAAGGTAGGACAGTTGTTCACCGTTTTCTTCAATGGCGCTGTGTATTCTGAGGCATTAGACCGCACAATCCGGCAGTTGCATGTTGGCGGCATTGTTGTCTTTAGTCATAATATCGGCTCCTTAGAGGACGTTGCAGCTATGGTAAATGCGGCACAAGGGACGGCTGCTAAAAATGGGGCAAAGATTCCTCTAATCGTGGCTGTAGACCACGAAGGAGAATCAGTAAACCGTTTTGGCAACAGGCTAACGCAATTTCCAAGCAATATGGCTATTGCTGCCACCGGCTCACATGAGAATGCGAGGGCTGCAGCCCGTGCAATGGCAGAAGAATTAAAGGCATTGGGCATTAATATGAATTTTACGCCGGTTATGGACGTCAATAGTAATCCCGATAATCCCATTATTGGCAAACGGTCTTTTGGTTCTAACCCTAACGTTGTTGCCAGATTTGGAACGACGATGATAGAGGCGTTTCAGACAAACGGTATCATTACTGCTGCCAAGCATTTCCCGGGTCATGGTGATACATGTATTGATTCACATATAGCATTACCAATAGTAGCACATGACCAAAGTCAGCTTGATAATATTGATTTTCTACCATTCAGAAAGGCAATCAATGCCGATGTGGATGCAATCATGACGGCTCATGTGATTTTCCCGGCAATTGACTCAGATTCCGTTTTGCCTGCAACTTTGTCTAAAAGGGTATTGACCGGTTTGCTGCGTGATAAATTGGGATTCAAGGGGCTGATTGTCACTGACTCACTTGGTATGGGAGCAGTGAAGCAGAAATTTGGTATTACCGACGCTTCCGCAATGGCATTTCAGGCAGGTGCTGATATGCTATTATTTGGAAATGATTCCGGCCAAACCCCTGAGGAACAGTACCCGGCTTATCGTAATATGCTGGCTCTTGTGCGGAACGGAATTATTTCCCACGATCGCCTCAATGTCTCAGTTCAGCGTATTTTGCTGGTCAAGGCCAAGAGGGGCATCCTCGATTGGCAACCCGCCCTGCCGTCAGAGATAAAATCAAAAGTACTTGCTCCTGCCAATCTTTCACTTGCCAGGCAGATAGCAGAGCAGTCAGTAACCTTGCTCAAAAATGATCATCGGCTACTGCCACTAAAAAAGGATCAAAAGATACTTTTAGTCTATCCGAATTATGAATCAGAGTTTGAATTAGCCTTTTGTGAGTATGGGAGACGGATTAATGCAATGCCAGTCAGTGTCGATCCGGATGGGCAGGAAATAGTTAAAGTCCTTGAGTCTGCTGCGGAGGCCGATGTTACCGTAGTTGCTACCGATACTGTTCGGAATCACCCGGGCCAGGTACGCCTTGTTGAATCACTGCAGAATCTACCCGTTGTTGTCATCATACTGCAAAGCCCTTACGATTTACTTAAATTTCCTGATATTTCGGCATGTATAACGATTTACGGCGATACCTCTGTTTCTATCCATGCTGCTGCAAAAGTTGCGTTTGGACAACTACGTCCTTCAGGAAAGTTGCCCGTTGAGTTACCCGGATTATTTCCAGAGGGATATGGATTGAGTGATTTTTGAATATGTGCATTGATATGGAATATGAAACACTGACAAACAGAGTTTGTCAGTGCCACCCAGAAAACTTATCAGTCAGTGTTAGTTCAATCGTCCACGATTGAACCGAAACGTTTTGCATTTTTGATATTTCTGTAACAATCAAAAACGTACAGGCCTATGCTAAACATAAGGTTCAATCTGCAAGATTGAACCAACATGAGAATCTTATGGATCATACCGAAGAGATAACCAGACGTGCATTTTTAAAGAAAATAATGGGTGCAATAGCATCGACTTCCATTCCAAATGATTTTTTCATATCAGGATATGTTTCTCAACAAGAATATTACGTTTATATTTCAAGGCATACTTCATATCATAAAAAGGATTACTCTTCCTTGAAGGATACTGTAAGCAAGATGGTCTCTGCCCTTTATCAGGAGAAGCCATTCTTCTCATATCGTGATACGGTATCTTTGAAGGTCAATCTGGTATCATCAATGAAATGCCTCAGGAGGCTGGCAAGCAAAACTTACGTAACTCATCCTCTTGTTGTGAAGGCACTGGGGGAAGCACTGCTTGATATCGGAGCAGGATCAATATATATCATAGAGGGTGCCACTCATCCGTCAGATACTATGAAAGCATTTTCTGATCTTGGATATGATAAAATTGCTTCATATCTTGGGGCTACTCTGATTAATTTAAACAAACCAGACCCCTATACGGAATTTTCAAAAGCGACTATTGAAGGAGGTCTCGTTTATGATTCAATAAAAGTCCACCATCATTTCTTTGAAACCGATTGCCTTGTTTCTGTCGCAAAGCTAAAAGCCCATAGCAGCGCGGGTGTTACTTTATCGTTAAAAAATATGATAGGTATCCTTCCGGTTCAGGAATATGGTATTCAGGGTAGTGGTGCACGCATTCAGCATGTTCACAGTCTCAGCCCTAAAACTCAGATTCCATACAACATTGTTGACATGAATAGATTATTTCCTGTTGACTTCGCCTTTATTGATGGAATCTCTTCTATTAATAAAGGGGAAGGCCCCTGGGTAAAAGATATTTCACGTATATCGCCAGGGGTACTTATAGCCGGAAACAATCCTGTAGCAGTTGATAGTGTTGCAACTACTGTAATGGGTTTCGATCCTACAGCAGATTATCCGGTACAACCTTTCGCCAATTGTTACAACCATATTCGACTCGCAGCCGATTATAACCTTGGTTCTAATATCCTTAGTGACATCAAAATATTCGGAGAAAGAGTTGATGATGTTATTACTTATTATGGGTAATTAGCAACATTCGGTTTCTAAATTTATGTAACCTATGTACATATGCAATGAAGATTTTACAGCATGTTCCTACAGTACTTCTGTTTCTACACTATACTTTGCCTTCCTGCCTTTACCCTTTTCTCTCTGTTCACCACAATGAATAAAATCTACCTCTCTTTTTAAAAAGTCTATCTTGTAAATCTTTACTTTTACCACGTCCCCGATCCTGTACATTTTTTTACGCCGTGAGCCAACAAGTGCCATATTCTTTTTGTCTATCTGATAAATATCATCGGCCAATGTACGTATATGTACCAGGCCTTCCAGGAGATATTTATTTAACTGAACGAAAAAGCCAAATTCCTGAA
>CAZPUD010000011.1:0-29566 GCA_964589115.1 uncultured candidatus Brocadiaceae bacterium
CCGGTGCATGTCCATTACCCAGGTGAATATGACATAAATCTCCTATTGGAACAGACGGACCGCTGGACTCGATAACAAGCCCCGTAACATGGGCTACCCTGCCTGTATATCTAACCGGAGCTACACCGGACAGCCTTTTTTGATATTTTTCAAAATCAATGCACTGCTGCACCATTCTCATTCTCTAATAAAACTTTCTGAATTTCTTCCCAACATGTTTCTATATGACTCTCCACATTTCCAAAATCTGTTTCCACTATACATCCACCTGGGTTAATCGTTTTATCTTCCATTATTTTTATATTTTGACCAACGATATCAGTTCCCTCTAACGTATCCATTTTTCTTATATCTTCAGGAGAGAGACGTACAGCAATAATCTTTTTCTCATCTACATAGGAGAGCGCCTCTTTTACTATATGTTTTATAACATTTACACCATTATTATCTATTTCATATACGAGCATCTTTTTAGAAATTGCCATAATAAGCTTTATGATTTCTGATTCGCTCTCCCGCCAGATCTTGTCCCTTTCGCCTGCGAGCTGCATCACTGCTTCCCGAAATGAGCTCACCAGCGATGCAAATTCATTTTTTAGTTTTTCTATTTCTGACTTAAAAACCTGTTCAGCATCTGAATAACCTTTTTTGTATGCCTCTTCTCTTGCAGATTCAAGTTCTTTTAATCTTTCTTCCTCTTCTTTTTTCTCTTTTAGCTTTTGATCTATTTCATAATCATCCTGGCATTTCTGGCTAGAAACGCTTTGAAAGTTTATAGACTGTAAGACATAAATACCACTAACCTCAGGCGACACGTATACTTTCTTACTTTTTTTCATACAAATTTATCAACTTTCCCCTTTCCGCTCTTCTTTTTTACAATAGATTCTCCCTTTGCCTCAAGCCGTTTTACAGCCTCCACAATTTGCTGCTGTGCTGCTTCCACCTCTGACAAAAGTCTTGGACCTAATAGTTCTCTCTCTTCTCTTACCGAATCACCAACACGTTTAGACATATTATTGAAAAATTTCTCTTCAATTTCCTTATTGGCAGTTTTTAGCGCCAGCGCAATAACGCCAATATCAATCTCTGTAAGAATCTTTCTCAACGCCTCATCCTGCACGCAAACAACATCTTCAAAAGTAAATAATAGTTTTTTAATTTCATCTGCCAGTTCCGGATTCTTGTGGCTTATCATGTCTACAACACTTTTATCAGCAGACCCTTCCATACCGCTAATAATTTCGGAAGCAAGTTTATATTTTCTTTTTGCAGGCGTCTTCTGACGTTTATCATTATTTTTTGCCTTTGATGAAATAACCTCATTTACCTGCATTAATAGTTTTAAAGGTGGTGACTCTATCGTAGATATTCTCATGATGATATCTGCCTGTAATTCTGTTGGAAATTGAGATAAAACCTTCGCAGAGCGTTGTGAATCAATATACGATAACACCAGCGCAATCGTTTGAGGATGTTCACCAACAAGTATACGCATCAAATCCTCGTCAGTCGACTCTTTAAGTACAAAAAAAGGTGCAGGAAAGATCGTTCCCTCCTCGATACTAACCATAATTTCTTCGCTTTTTTGTGGGCCTATGGCTTTCTCAAGGAGTTTTTTAAATGAGCTACTGTCGTATTTTACAACTCCCTCCTCCGATTTTAGTTCTGTGGACAATTCGCCCAGTACGTCTTCAACGATGTCTTTATCAATACGCTCAAATTGCGTCATCTCAGCAGTAATAGCTGCGATTTGTTCATCATTAAATTCCTTAATCACAGTTGCTGCAGTTTCAGCATCAAGGGTTGATAAAATAACTGCGACTTTTTGTATCCCTGACAGTTCCATCCTGTTTTTTAATCCCTATCTTTAGTTTTAAGATTTACCTTTAAAGTCTGCAACAATCCATCTTTTTAGCGAACTTGCAGTTGTTGCCGGATCTTTCCTGATATTATCAATAATTTGTTTTCGCATCATTTTCCGTTTTACTTCTTCAATTTTCTCCTCTTCGCTTATATCTTCTACATCATCCATCCTGCCTATTCCGTTAACTGCAGGCGTTTGCACATAAGTACCTGGTATTGCCACCCCTTTTATTTCTTTTGCTTTTTTCAATTTTTTCATGCTTCGCATTACAAATAGCAAGAAAGCCAATACGGTAATCGCAAGCGACCCATTCTTAGCCATTTTTAACAGAAATTCCTTTTGCTGTTCTTTTTTTATCGATGCCTCTTCTTCTTCAT
Source organism: uncultured candidatus Brocadiaceae bacterium (assembly GCA_964589115.1). Taxonomy (GTDB): domain Bacteria; phylum Planctomycetota; class Brocadiia; order Brocadiales; family Brocadiaceae; genus JBDIVL01. The sequence continues at coordinate 2,245 of CAZPUD010000011.1, forward strand.
ATGAGGGCTCGTAAAATTGTACGTTTTGTATTTCAAAGCTGTCATTACGGTTGTTTGTATCAATCCCAATCGCTTGTTTTACAAGGGCTGCGATCCGGTCCAGATCGTCTTTATTCCTCGGAACGTAAATTTTCTGTACAGTACCGTCAGCAGATCTGGTCTCTTCATAAGAACCATCTAAAAGCACGGCTACTGATAATCTCTTTAACGTTGTACCATGATCGGCAATAACCCGCTCCGTTTTACTTAACTCATATTGTGTTTGCGCTGTTTCTTCTTCTTCTGAAGATCCGACAGATTGTACAATTCCTGACTGTGATAAGTTAAGATTTGCCTGCATCCCTGGTATACCTCCGGAAAAAGGCGCTCCACCTGTCACCCTTGTCGTTACAGTTTGAACCCTGGGAACTCTCCGCTCAGGATCAAACTCAATCAGCTTTTCATCTATATGTTTAAAGTCCAGATCAGCACTTACCCGAACAACGGATTTACCCATCCCGACAATCTTTTCTAATAAATCCTGGGCCTTTGCGACATAGTAATCTTCTATCTTTTTCTTCACTTCCAATTGATCATTGCTTGTACCTATCATTGACGAAACAGATCCTTTTTTAGATAACAAGTTCCCGCGTGTATCGGTAATAGTAACGCTTTCTGGCTTAAGCCCCTCAACACTTGAACTCACAAGATGTGTAATACTCGCAACCTGCTCAGGCTTTAAGGTACCGCTGCTCCTGCCCTTCAATTTTAAAATAACAGACGCCGTGGGAGGTTTTTCTTTTTCTACAAATAAAGAAGTTTCCGGTATCGCAAGGTGTACCTGCGCCCATTCTACATAATCTAAATGCCTGATTGTCTTTGCAAGTTCACCCTGAACCGCCCTTCGGTAATTTATTTTCTGTACAAAATCCGAAGTACCAAAACTTACCTTATCAAGTAGTTCATATCCTGACTCTTCCCGAGGCAGTCCTTTGCTTGCGAGTTTAAGTCTAAGTTCATAGACCTTTTCACTTGGAATCATAATTGAAGACCCGCGCACCTGATATGGTATATTTTCTTCTTTCAAGAGTTCTATAATGTCTCCACTCTCTTTTGGGCCAAGTTCTCCATACAGTAATCCATAATCTGGTTTTCTTGCCCACTGGGTTACTCCAACGATCCCTCCTATAAATCCAAGAGTCAGCATAATCATAATAAACTTGTGCGAGAAACTGATTCCACTCCAAATATTCTCAAATTGCCCCATCATTTTTTTTAAATCGAAATTCATAATTATCTGGTCTCCGCTTTAAAGGATTGATCGTATTACAGTATTCCCCTGTAAAGACTTCTTTTTTCTGTAAGTTTTTTATTCCACTCGTATACTGTAGTTTATATGGAGTGCTGGAGTAATGGAGTATTGTTGTGAAAAAAACTCCATTACTCCAACACTCCATTACTCCATATAATAGATTTTGATTGTGGCTTCACCGTACTATGTGTTAGCACTCTACAAAGTTTTGTAAGTAACCGGAGCAATTTTAGTACCAAAAAAGGATATGGACTTGTTCAACTAAAATTTGTCTTATCTTATTGTTAACAAGAAGATTATAAAGTTCACACTATATAACAACCTCCGCAAGATTTCAAGTTAATAAACGTGTAGTTTATAATTCCAATATAGTGTTGTTACCCTGCGTTTATTATTTTAACATACTAACCTGGATGAACTGGAAGAGTAACTAAATTGGACTTACGATTTTAGATTTACGATTTACGATTTGGGATTTAAAAAATCGTAATTCGTAAATATTTTGCCGAAAATGTAAAAAAAGGGAGACTTATCAGGAGTGTTTGTATCGCTAGATATGGTAGTAAATTCGCAATATTACATCTGCATCCGCATAACTTCTTTATATGTTTCTACAAGCTTGTTACGTGCCTCCATCATAAATTTAAAACTAACTTCCGCCTTTGTCATAGCAATCATAACCTCATGAACATTTTCAACCTTTCCTGTCGCAAAATTTTCAATACTCTCATTCGCCTTTGTTTGAAGATCGTTTATTTCATTAATAAAACCACTCAAGGTTTTTTTAAATGCCCCCTGTTCTTGTTCTTCAACAGGACTTACTAACTCTTTACTTGCTGGGATATTTTCTTTGTTAATAGGTGAAACAGACATAGATCAATCTCCTATTTACCGATAATTGATAAGGCCCTGTTAGCCATATCCTTTGATGAGTTTATTACGGCAAGATTTGCCTCGTATGCCCTCGTCGATGTAATAAGGTCTACCATTTCCGTCATAACACTTACATTAGGCATCTCTACAAAACCTTTTTCGTCTGCCTTAGGGTGACCCGGTATAAATACCTTATTAAATGGTTCCATGCTTTTAATAATCTTTTGGACTTTAACCCCCCCCAATCTTTCCATTCCCTTAATATTGCCAGAATCGACCGTTCTGTTAAGCACCGATGCAAATTCAACTTGCTCTTTGCGATATGGTCCCCCTTCAGGAGTTTCTGTGGCGTTTGCATTTGCAATGTTATTTGCAATTACATTCATACGTACACGTTCAGCAGAAAGTCCCGAACTACTGATATCAAATACTGAAAATATGCCATCCGTTCCCATAGAACCACTCCCTTTTTATGCTTTAGAATTTTCTATTGCAAATTTTACCATTTCCACTTTTTTAGCCATGAGCTGCGTATAAATATTATATGACAGTGTATTTTTTACTAAAGATGAGATTTCCTTATCCATATCTACGTTATTACCATCATTCCTTGCCGTTTCGCCTGCATCCTCTTTTGAAATTACAATTTTAGGCTGAAGATTATCAAACTTATTTATTGAGGTATCTTTGAGGACTTTTTCAAGCTGGCCTGCAAAGCTTACATCCATTTTTTTATAGCCGGGAGTATTAACATTAGCAATATTATTCGCAATAACCTTGTGCTTCATCGCGGAGATATCTAACATTTTTTCTAATAAACCCAGGCTCTTATCAATGCCTACAGCCATAATCTTCCTCCTTAAAAAATTTATAGCAAAACAAATACCACAAAATTATATCATTTTATATAACCAATGTACCTATAACTCCTTATTAATTTATTTAGAATAAGTCATTCTAAACCGGTAGGTAAAAAATTCACTTAGCGTAGGAAATAGTTTCTCTCTCAAAAGACGGTTTGTACTCTGCATTGTATCTGCTGAGTTTATTTCGTAACGTTCTTGTTGTAATTTTTAACAATTCTGCAGCCCTCGTTTTATTTCCGCCCGTCATTTCAAGAGTGTTGTAAATTAAATCCTTTTCTACATCTTCAATGGCTTTTCCACTAGCTACAATTTTTTCTGACTGTCTCAGATCATGATACATAATAAGAGACGAAATTTGCTCTAATTGTAATATTTCGGATGATCCCATAACTACTGCCCTCTGTATAACATTTCTTAATTCCCTTATATTTCCCGGCCAGTTGTATTGGCATAAATATTCCATAGCATCTTTGTCCAGAGATTTAACTGTTGCAGTATTTTCAAGACTATATTTTTTAATGTAATAGTTTATAAGTAGAGGTATATCCTCCCGTCTTTCTCTTAAAGGTGGTAAATAGATTGGCACAACGTTCAGGCGATAAAAAAGATCTTCACGAAAAGTGCCTTCCCGGATTTCGTTAACCAGATTTCTGTTTGTTGTTGCCACAATCCTTACGTTAATCCTTATGGTCTTCTCCCCGCCTACCCTTTCAAACTCTTCTTCCTCAAGAACCCTTAGTAATTTGGCCTGTATATTGGGAGATATCTCACTGATTTCATCGAGAAGCAAAGTACCTTCATTTGCCAGCTCAAAACGCCCTACATGTTTTGAAACGGCCCCCGTATAAGCTCCACGCTCATGCCCAAATAGTTCACTCTCCAGAAGTGTTTCGGCTAATGCTGCGCAATTAACACGAATAAAAGGCTTCTCACATCTGGGGCTATGAGAGTGTATAGCGTGCGCAATGAGCTCTTTTCCAGTACCGCTCTCTCCCTGGATAAGGACACTTGCCTTACTCTGTGCAACCTTTTTAATCTGCTCATATATTTGAGCCATCCTGGAGTTTTTACTGAAAATAGGATTCAGCTTCTCATCAATGTGAGAGTTATTTCTCCAATATCTGTTCTCGGTAATCAGCTTCTGCCGTTCAATAACCCTTGAAATTAAATGTTCTATCTGATCCGGGGAAAACGGTTTTATAATATAATCATACGCCCCTTTCTTCATAGCTTCCACGGCAGTTTCAATAGTTCCATAAGCGGTCATAAGAATTACAACAGTTTCGGGAGAAATATTTTTTACTTTTTCAAGCACCTCCATACCGGACATCCCCGGCATCTTCATATCGAGGAAAATTAAGTCATGCCCTTCTTTAGACAGCCTGGTTATTGCCTGCTGTCCATCACTTATAGGTGTCACTTCATACCCGCATCTTACTAATGTTTCACAAAGGTATTCACGTCCCAACATATCATCATCTACAACCATCACTTTTTCTATACTCATCGTATTCCCCTGCAAAATGATAAATATTACAAGTTTGAAAAATATTGTGGCACGAGGACTTCATTATTTTTCGAATACACATCATCGAAAAAGTCCTTATCATAACTGTAATTTCTCGGCAAATTGATATAAAAAGTGGTGCCTTTGCCTTCAGAACTTTCGATAAAAATTTTGCCGTTATGCGCTTCAACGATTCTGTTTACGATTGCCAGTCCTAAACCCGTACCTTCCTGTTTTGTTGTAAAAAAAGGGTCAAATATTTTATGAATAACTTCTTTTTTAATACCCATACCTGTGTCTTTTATTCCAATTTGAATATCCCTGCCGGCATCATCTTCCACCGTACATGTAAAAACCGTCAGATCACCCCCACATAACATAGACTGAACTGCGTTCAAACAGAGGTTTAAAAAAGCCTGTTGCAATTTTTCAGGGTCACATTTTACAATATCCACATCCATATTATATTCTTTATGAATGTAAACATTAGAAATTCCTTTCTGTTTTAGATCTTCCAGTACAAAAAAAAGAGTCTTATTTAATATCTCAGAAACACTATAATGTGTTAATTTCAATTTAATTGGTCGTGCAAATACCAGCAGTTCTGTCACTGTCTTATTTAAATTCTTTGTGCCCTGTATTATGTTTTTTACCAGCTTCTTTTTTGGATCTGAATTTTCCAAATCACGTTCGAGTAATGCAGAAAATCCCTCAATCCCATTTAAGGGATTTCTGATTTCATGTGCAATACATGCTGCCATCGCGCCAATAGCAGCTAATTTATCTGCATTCCTGAGGCGCATCTCTAATTCTCTAATCTCTGATAAATCCCTGAATACTTCTACAGCGCCTATGGTGTTCTCGTTTGCATCCTTAATCAGAGATACACTACTCTCAATCCATTTTACCAATCCCTGATTCGTCTCTATCTTCTGTTCTACATCTATATAATTTCTTCCTCTCTCCAGTGCCAGCAATAATAAATGGGTGCCATCATCGCTGTTCTTAAAAATAGTGTTAATCCTCTTTCCTATTACGTCTGGCATTTGTAGCCTTAATATTTTCTCTGCCGCTTTGTTAAAAGTAGATACTTCACCTCTTAAATTCACGGCAATGACACCGCTGTGAATGCTGCTCAAAAGGCTATTTAAATATTTTGTAAGGTTATCCAGTTCCTGTACTTTATCCTTTAACCGGGCATTTGTATGTGCCATTTCCTTGTCGATTTCCTTAACCCTATTTTGTAATTGATTATAGCTCTCTTCAAGTCGCAGCGTGTACTGATTAAACAGGTGAAAGGCGGCAGCAAGTTCTGTCCCACAATTTTTCATGGATTCACTAATAGATGCACTTTCCATCATTTATTCTATTTCCTTTACCTAATTGGATTCACGGCTATTTGTCAGCACAATTAACTGATTATTGATCGATGTGTTCTTTCCATGCCACGATTTCCACCAATTAACATCATCAATATACCATTTTGCCTGGTCTATCAGATCACTGCCTGGAAACTGGTCAATAAAACGCTGGTATTCACTAAAAGCAGTATCAAAATTTTTCATATTTCTATAACAATTTGCAATCTGATATTGGGACCAGATATATTGATCTAAAGATATATCATCGGGAGTAAGTAACTTATAAGTCTGTAATGCGTTATTATACTCACCCAATTTATAAAAGCACTCAGCAAGATCAAGCAAATTCACATTCTTTATTACTTTGACCAATCGTTGATTCAGATCATTATCTAAACCATCTACTGATTTTTTGTCGGTATTAATTGTATTGAATGGAAGGTCTGAACTGCTATTTTTTACAGCGTTTTCATTTAATATTACGGATGACGTACCGGTAATCTCAATTCCATCTGTAGCTCTATCTTTATCTTCTGATGTCAATGCTGTTTTACTTATATTATTTACACCTACTTTATATCTTTCGGTATCATCTCCCTCTGACATCTTTTTTTCTAATTTTTTATACTCTTTCTCTAACGCCTCAAGTTTTTCCCTCTCGGCCTTTAGAAGCGATAATATATTCTCTAAACCTTGATCTTTTTTAGAATCAGACACAGATGTCTCTTGTTCATCCATTGTGGTATCTTCTCTTTTCAACACTACAGGCCTCAATAATGGTCTTTCAATATCACTACTTAATTTTGTTTTCGAATATACTTTTTGTGATGCCGCAGACAGGTCTCTAAATTCACTCGGAGAAACATCTTCGCCACTGGCAGAAAAGTAAGGTATCGCTCCGAAAATGATACCAATAAAAAATAGTCCTCTTTTTACTATCATAAATTCACCATAACCTTTTACTTTTAAAACTTGACCACATGTTTATGTAAATTCAAAACATTTACATTTGCGTCCTATTTGGGCGAATACAAAGTTCGCCCCTACAACAAAAATTTAAATTTCCTATACGTGAGCATAACAAAAGCAAACATTATACCGTAATACAAAGATACATCCATATATGTGTGTAATACAGTAAACAACAAATCTTAACTGGCTATCTTGAAGTTAGTTAAAAATAGTTATCCCTTCAAGAAGTGCCATATAATTAAGCGTAGAATGCCCTTTTAGGATATGCATGAATAGTAAAATATCGACATCTTTTAAAGGTGCCAGTCGAAAATTAGAACAAGAATTTGTACAAAAATTTATGTTTTAGTATTTAAGGCGGGGTATTGGTGTGATGGGGTATTGGACTGTTGTTGAAAAAAACCAATTACTCCAACACTCCATTACTCCATAATCACGATTTTGGTTGATGCTTTGCTGTGTCAGGTAATGACTCTTTAACTATATCTATACCTAAACTCATCTGATATGCCTTTACTGCATGTTCTTGTTGTTCAAGAGACTTATAACAATCACCAATTCGCTTAAAGGCATATCTCCTTACTTTTTCTTCGCTGCTATTCTTTAATAACTCCAAATAGTTATTGATCGCTTCCTTATGTTTTTTATCATAATAAAGCGTATCGGCTATCCTGATCATACATTCAATTGTCAATTCATCATCCGGATATTGTTTCATAAAACCTTCAAAGGTATCATATGCCATATTATAATCTTCTTCATCAAAATAACACTTTCCTATTTCTAGTGTCATTTTTTGAGCATAATTATCTTTAGGATATGCTTGCACCCCTTCACGGAATACCTTTATTGCAGATTCCGGCATGCTCATAGCATTCAAACTTCTTCCCATGCAATAGAACCCATATGGAGTTTTATTATTCTGCGGATACCTATCAACTATTTCCCGAAAAATCTGAAATGCTGCCAAATGGTTATTTTGCCTGTAGAAACAATCACCAAGCAAAAAAAGCGCATCCTCTGCAAACTTTCCCTCTTTTTCCGTTGCCAAAAGATTCCCTAGCACATTCCCTGCATCCTGATACTCACCTAGTAGATACAGGCAATTGCCAATTTGATATTCAATTTCAGTTCTCATCTGATTTGAATAACATTTTTCTCTTGCCTGTAGAAGTACCTGTAATGCACTTCTATAATCCCCCATTTTTATATAGGTCTTTGCTATACTAAACTGTGCCTTTGAAGCTGTGTCCTCATTAGGAAATTCCCGAATAACCTTTTCATAAATATCTATTGCTCTATGGTAAAGGCCCTGATTCATTAATGAGTCTCCTATTGATAAAAGGGCATCATCAACGAGAGGATCTTTTGGATATCTATAGATAAATTGGAAATAGGTACGTCTTGCACTTTCCTGATCATTGAGATTACTGTAACAACACCCTATCTTAAACAGGGACTCTCTTGCTAATGGAGAACCACTGTCTTTTCCAACTACTATCTTGTATTCCTGTAAGGCGAGAAAATTAAAACCAAGGTCGTAATAATAATTTCCCAATTCGAAATATGCTTTTAAGACCCTCTTATCATTAGGATATTTTATCTGTGCCTTTTGATAAAATTGGACACCTTTACCTCTATAATATTCAGAGGCAGTATCTACATCGAGTTTTGCTAAAGATGTAATAAATATTGAATCCCCATTTTGAGTAAACTCTAAACCGCGCATACCAAGGATTACTTCTAATATATCTTGTAAGGGGCTCTTTTGAATTGAAATATTTGTATAGGAAGACAAATAAGCAGAATCAATATCATCGTCAACAATGATACTTTTACCAAAGCTTGCGGATAACGCCTGCAATACATCTGTTATTTTTACCTGAATTGCCTCAACTGAATATACCGGTACGCCATATTCGCCCACCTCTTTTGTTAATACAATATTCTCATTTGGCTTAATAATAATGGGTGCCTTGTTAACCGGTCTACTATCGTCCCGTCTGACCGTCTGAGTCCCAGTTTCCAGGATTTGTTCTTCTTCATCTTCTTGTGTTTCGAGTATTTGTAGCTGGGTCTGAAGTTTTTCCAGGTTACTCCTCTCCTGGTTTAGTTTTTCATACATGTCATTTGGATCATTTGTACTCTGTTCGCCATGTACAGTCGAGATTATGAGTATTCCGACAAAAGCACAATAAACTAGCCATACTTTAGTAAGCATCTTTCTCTTCATTTCTCTATATTTAAGGAATATGTTTAAATTTAAACCTTGAGTCGATCTGCTAGTACACTGTCAATATTATTTGTAACGGTATGGGAATATCCAAAAGAGGTATAGCATGTCATTCCAAGGGCCTTTGTAATATCATTGCGAGGGCCTTTTCCGAAGCAATCTCCTGAATATCCCAAAAAAGGATTACTTCGGATAAACCCCTCGCAATGACGGATACTCTATCACCTATTATTATGGATCATCTTGACGATGTACTGGTTCCTACCGGGACTGCCGCATGAAGTTTTTTGGCTTCTTCCATGTAATAATCTGCTATCTTAAAATAGGAGTCTACAACCGCGGACTTGTCGTCATCAGAGCTACATTTTCCTTCCTGTGCAACGATAGTATATAGCGTTTTTCTTGCTTTATTGAACTGACCCATTCCTGCGTAACACTCTCCCATTTTCAACCGGCTTTTAAATTGATAAGGGGTATTAATGTAGTCATTATTCAGGTTTTGAAATACTTTTAATGCCTCCTCAAATTTTCCAGATCTCAAATAGCAGTCCCCTAAACGGTACACTACAAAGTCCTCGTTTAAAAATGGCATTGACTTATCTAATCCTTTTTCATAGAGTGCGGCTGCCTTTTCAAAATTACCCTGTTCATATACTCTATTTGCCTCAATTATATATTTTGAATTATCCTGTTGTTCAATATTTATCTTATTCTCCAAACTTATCTTTTCCACTTCATCTTTTTGTCTTAAAAGACCATCTTCCATAATCTTCATTTTATTCTGCCCTGCAGTTCCGGCTGAGCTACCATCTAAATTTATGTTCTTCAGTGTTTCCTTCACCTTTTCTTCTACCATTCTTCCAATAACCTTATTTCCACTTTTAATCCAATCCTTTTGGAGTAAGAACAAAAAACAGACAGCACACAGGATTACAAGGTTTATGGCGATCGAAACCCCGTATTGGCGAAGCAATAATACAATTTTAGAAATATCAACATTAGGAACTGCAACCTTTCTCTTTTCTGATTTTCTGCCCTGTTCATTTGAGATTTCTGAAGTTTGTTCAGTTGTTTTTGCTGATTGTGGTTGGTTCTGTTTTTCTAAATTAGACATATCTTTATTTACCTTACAGAAATTTTACGCAAGACTTTCTTTTGACCATAAAAGCATTTTTTCTAATTTTCCAAGCTGGGGGCCTAAGCTTGCAAGTGCGGCATTATCATCTTCAAATATTTCAACAACTTTGATTAAACCTGCTATATTAAACAGCTTTTTAATATTCTCATTTACATGAGTAAGTTTTAAGCCTCCTTGTTTTTCTCTAAAAAGTTTTGCATAACATGCCAATACCCCTAACCCTTTTGCTGAAAGGAATTTCGTATGTGTAAGATTAAGTATGACATATTGAATATCATCTATTAATGCCTTAAAGAGTATTTCAAGTTCATCGGTTCCTTCGTAAATCAGATTCCCTTTAGGGAATAACACTGATGCATTTTCTTTCTTATATCTCTCAATTTTCATCACAAGGCACCCGCTTTGCCATATGAACAGTGGTCCCTATATCCTTATAAGATTGTATTGTAACTCTGTCCATTAATTGTCTTATAATAAATATACCCCTGCCACTTTTTTTTGTTAGGTCATCATATAATGCCAAGTCAGGTTCCGTATAAGCCTGCATATCAAAACCACAACCATAATCAGAAACCTCTATAATAATCTCATCACCTAATTTAGAAAGTTTTAATAGAACTTCTCCTTTTTTATTTTGTTTATATGCAAATGATGCAGCATTTAAAATTGCCTCATTAATAGACGTAACAATCTCATATCTCTTAGAATCATCAATAACGATGTCCGAAAGTTTCTTGTCAAATAATTCAAACATCTTCTCATAGTTATCAATCGGCATTCCGATAGACACCACTTCCTCTATCGGCAATGCATGCATGCCATATTCAAGGCTGGAAACCATTACGGTGCTACCTCTCTTTTCAACTGATCCAATAATTTCTTCTATTTGAAATTTAATACCCTTCGCCAAATTTTCACAGTCCACTGTATTTACCTGCGACACTGCATTTCTAAATCCATCTTCAGTAATTATTCCATTTCTTAATCCTTCCGATAATAAACCATTATTTATCAAGACTAATTTGCTACACTTTAAAAACGATGCCGTATTTTCAATAAACATTAATCCGGGAAACATATTTAAATAGAGAGGATGTGGTTCCAACACCTTTATTTCTTTTTCTGGTAAGTTCAAGAAACATACCAATTCTTTTCCGTAAATTGAGTAGCAAAGTGACTGCCCTTGTTTATCAAAAACGACGCAAGCCAATGAGACAGGAAATCGTTTGACAATATTTTTACAAAGATGCTGGTTAATGGCCTTTAGCAAAATAGCAGGAGATTCGCTTATATTTAGTGTGTAACGAAAGACCGTCTTAATCATAACGTCTAAATTTTTTATATTTATCTCTTCCGGAACGCTTCCTAATAAGATTGCTTTAATTTTATTTATTTCAGCAAAATCGTAAAATGTATGGTTTGAAGTCCCTGTCGTATCCTCTATGATGAAACAAGCTTCTTTTTGTCTGCATAGGTCATTATATTCGATATTTAATCCTTTATTATTTCTTGCATTCTCCCCATTATTATTTGCTAAAGAGACATTCAGAACTTTACGAATAACACTTTTCATCTGTTCAATTTTAAATGGCTTTGTTATAAAGTCTACTACTCCAAGACGCATGGCTTCGATTACTGTTTCTACAGAACCATAAGCGGTAATAACGATTGCCTTAATATCAGGATGGATCTTCTTTATCTCAGAGATTAACTGCAGTCCACCCATTATGGGCATCTTTAAATCACTAATTACTAAATCATAATGAGCTTTTTTAATTAATCCCAGGGCTTCAATACTATCATTTGTATTTTCTATATCATAACCCTCTTCCACCAAGGCCTCGTGCAAAGACCATCGTAATGTTTCCTCATCATCTACCAATAAAATCCTTTTTTTCATAACTTTCTCATATTTACTGAGTAATGCCATATTCTCTTATTTTATTATATAACGTTGTCCTGTTAATACCGAGTATCCTGGCTGCCTCAGTTCTTCGCCAGCAAGTTTCTTTAAGGACTTTTTGAATATGCAGCTTCTCAATGCTTGCTAATGAACGAGCCTGGAGGTCTTCATTATTTTCTCCATTTCTACCAGTGTGAACGTTATTCACAGCTTCTTTTTTTTCAGGGTCAATAGTAATAACCAGCTCAGGTGATAGTGTATCGCCATTTGCAATTAATACGGCCCGTTCAATCACATTTTTTAACTCACGGATATTTCCGGGCCAGTGATATTCTAAAAACAACTCTTCCGTATCTGTTGGTATGTGATGGATATTCTTATTGAGCTCATTATTATATTTATGTACAAAATGCTTTACCAGAACGAGGATATCATCCTTTCTTTCTTTTAAGGGAGGAACGTATATTGGAAGCACTTTTAATCTAAAAAAAAGGTCTTTTCTAAAATTACCGGCCTCTATCTCTTCCTCTAAGTTCCGATTGGTTGATGCAATAACCCTTACATCAATTTTGATATCGTTAACTCCACCTACTCTTTTGAACTGCCTCTCCTGTAGTACACGAAGTAGTTTTGCCTGCAGTGCTAACCCCATTTCACCTATTTCATCTAGAAAAATCGTCCCTTTATCGGCAACTTCAAACAAACCGGGCTTACCTGTTGCGGCTGCTCCTGTAAAGGAACCCTTTTCATATCCAAACAGTTCCGCTTCAAGAAGGCTCTCTGTAAGGGCAGCACAATTAATATCAACAAACCTTCCATTCTTACGTGAACTTAAACGATGAATCGCCCGCGCTACAAGTTCCTTTCCAGTGCCACTCTCCCCCTGTATCAGAACCGTTGTAGAGGGAGTCTTTGCCACTTGTTTGATAAGATTATAAATTTCTTTCATCTGACGACTATTTCCGATAATCACTCCCTCCGGCTCATCGGCAAAACTCCATTGCTGCGCTCGTAATTCCAATACTTCCCGCCTTAATGCCTGTGTACTCAGCGCCTTTTCAATAATTAATTTTAAATGCTCTGTCTTAAAGGGTTTTTCTAAATAGTCATATGCCCCCACCTTCATTGCCTCTACTGCAGAATCAATACTTCCGTACCCGGTCATAACAATCATTAAAATATTAGGATCTTTTGCCTTCACTTTCTCAAGTAACTCTATACCACCAATATTGGGCAACCTTAAATCCAGCAGTATCAAATCAGGTAAAAACTCATTTATTTTTTCCAATGCCTGTTCACAGGTTTCTGCAGTAATGGCCTCGTATCCTTGCCCGTCCAGGAATTCTTTCACTGAAAACCGGATGGTCTCATCATCATCTACAATAAGAATTATCCCTTTTGATACCATTTACTTCCCCCCATTTTGCACCGAAATGATTAACATAATCCCTCCAAAAATTTTTAACTTTTAAAAATCGTCTAGAAGATTAACATAACTTGTCGAAATATTCAACGTTTTATAGTTAATAGAATCTTCATCAATATACTTTTGCACCATGACACATTATAGTATCTGACATCGAGAATATAATAAAGTAACCAGTAATCACAATTAAACATATTAAGGAACAATGACTTAAGACTTTTTAAAGTTCTAATTCCTGCAATTATGTAATATAATTAACGCAAACAATATACCACCATAAATTATTCATTATGGACACCCTCTTCTAATTGTAACCTCTTAACTTTTTCTTTTACTATCGAGCTTTCCTCATGATTTCTTGCATATTTTAGACAATGCAGATATTGTTCAAGGGCTTTCGATATATCTCCTCTTGACTCATATAGAGAAGCAAGCTTTAACCTCGTCTCATAGTCTGCAGGAGCCAATTTTAACACTTGTTTGAGGGCGTTCACAGATGCATCAATTTTGCCTTCTATTTTATATAACGCCCCTAGTTGCTTATAATATCTTACATGGTTCATAGGATATACCAGTATCGCCTTGTTATAAATCTCTATCGCATTACCCAGTTTTCCTATTATAATATAGGCGTTGGCTAACTCGTAGTAGGGATCAATACCTAGTGATGATAAACATCTCATATCTTCTTCACGGTTGGCATTGAATAAATGCATCACCTTTTCGCCTTCTTCAATCAAATCATTTATCATCTCCGGACGCCCTAAATAATAGGAGAATATTATACAATGGATCTCAAATACTCCTTCCGTCTCTTCAGAGAGTTGTTTTAATTTTTCTATCGTTTCTTTATAAGTTAATTTTCCCTGCTGGTAACTGCTTTGTATGTGATCAATATCCTCTTCTATCGATGCACGTTTGCATACATTAACGGCCTGTTGAGCGATCTGTTCTAACATCTCAGGGATTTTATCCTTTAATTCACTTTCACCCACCAACACAGTTTCTGTATTCTTTTCTTTTACATTTATAACTTCTATGTCAGCCCTAAATTTTTCCCCAAATTGAGTAAGAGTGCCTTTAATCGCAAAATCAGCGTTAACTTTTTCAGCAACCCGTATAACCATCTTTAATTGAACATGTGCAAATAAATCAACAATATTCGCTCTAGGTGATGCAGTTTCCACATCTACATTTTCAATCTTAATAAAATTACTTAGCACGGCCTCTCTCATAAGTTCATAGACACGTTCTTGTTCTGCCACCATAAGATATCCAGAACGAATCAATTCACTACGTATTATATCTTCAGCCCCTTGAATATTTCGGTCCGAATCCCAATAGTTTTTAAATGGAAAAATGACAACCCTCTTTTTCGTGTCTTTTCCATATACAACATTCATTATCATAATTGAGAAAACGATAAACAATACCAATAGCTTATGATATGTCCTCAAATGGTTATTACCTCCAATCAAGAATTATAAAAATCTAGTTCAAACAAAAAAGCCTGTTAATCTGTACCTTATATAATACAAATTAACAGGCTATCAAGGCTTTCCATAATGGGCCTAACAAAAACATAAGGGTAAGTTATAATGCTGTAAAAAACCTACAATCAACACCATCCTTCTGTATTTTAATGTGTACCTTTTTTAAACACCTTGGGCATCTTCCCTCGTATGCAGTTCCTTGCTTGTTTGGATATATCCGTGTGTAGACATTACAGCAATCAAATTTGATACCGATAAAGCGTTTCTGTATCCTTTTATTTTCAATTTTATTGTCATTAATCATAATTCATTCCATATCAAAGGCTTGGGTTGAGTGCGCCGGCAGTTAAGAACCAAGCCCTTTGATACTAAAGGCATCAACGATCTTATTTGCCACTTCATTAATTACTTCGGGCTTATCATAAAAGCCCTCTTTTAATTTTGCTTTCACTTCTTCTATCTTTTCTGCTCTAACATCAGGCATCTCGCTTACAGCAGTCTTAAGATTAGCAACCATCTGAATAAAATTTTTTGTTTCTTTAGAAATATCTATAGTATCGGGTCCTGTGGTGCGAGTAGATTGCTTATCTTTCTCTGTTTTTGGATGCACCTGGTTTGTGTCAGCACGGTTTGTGTTGCCAACTTTGGCATTTATAGAAACTTTGGAAATATTTTCCATTGACATTTAAATTCTCCCAAATAAATAAAAACTTACAGCTAATAATTTGCTAATTATTATATAGCATGTCTCTACTCGTTTCCATTTTATTTCACTGTTTTCAGCTATAATCTATAATCGGCATATTTCTGAAATAATTTAATATTTTTTGAATCATCCTTAGAATATTAAAGAATTTTCAAACAAACCGAATTCATATGGCTATTGTGCGTCAAGGAGCTCAAACGGTAGGAATTATAACTTTAGAAGATATTTTAGAAGAAATCCTGTGAGAAATTTACGATGAAGATGACGATGGAATAGTCAAAAAATTCTGGAGCCAGTGGGCTAACGCAAGAAAGCATTGATGAGGCGAAGCCTAAGACCGGTGGAAAAATTATAAGCTGTCAGTAGTCACATATCAACAATTGTAGCAGCTCAGCCCACTGCAAGACGCAAAGTACGCAAAGGGAAAAATCAAAGAGAGGAAATGTCTTCAATAATAAAATCATAAGACTTTAATAAACTTTACCGGTTATGGTTCATCGTGCAATAAATTTTGTCTAACAGATCGTTAAACCGGAAGGGCTTGGGAATAACGTTTGTACGGCTATTTTCAATAAACGTCCTGGATTCTGAGGATAAAGCATCACCTGTCATTACTATCACTTTACCCTTTAAAGAGGGTGCATTACCCATCATCCATTCATATAACTGAATTCCGGACATTTCGCCGGGCATTTTCAAATCCATAATAACCATATCAAAATGTCCCTTTTGGATAGCCAATACAGCATCTTTTGCATTAGGTACTGAAGTTAGACGGCATCCTTTTTCTGTCAGAAATTCACTGCATGATTCAGCAATGCTTATTTCATCTTCTACCAAAAGTATCTGTAAACCACTCAGATTATAGTCTCTTTTTATAACAGGGATTTTAATCTCTTTATTTATTTGCTCCTTAATGGGGAGCGTAATTGTAAAAACAGCTCCTTTTTGACCATTACTGCCAACAATTGTTCCACCATGTTCTTTTATAATACCGTAACTTACAGCTAAGCCAAGGCCAGTACCTTTCCCAATTTCTTTTGTTGTGTAGAAGGGGGTAAACAGTTTTTCAGGATCCTGGATGCCCGGTCCTGTATCCTCAAATTCAATGACTATTTTGTCCCTTTTTTGGAATGTACGGAGAGATAAAACAGCCTTCCTGCACGTACTCTTCATATTATCTTTCATGGAATCCTGTGCATTATTCATAAGATTAATGAAGACTTGCATAAGTTGCACCCGGTCAGCTACAGTTTTAGGCAAGGTCTTTGAGAGGGATTCCTCTACTTCAATATTATTGACCTGAAAGCTGTGAACGACCAACTCAAGGGCTTCTTTCAGGACATCGTTAATGCAAACGTATTGTTCCTTTCTGATGGCCTTTCGTTTTGTTGCAAATTTAAGTAAATTCTCGACAATATGTGCACAGCGCCGGGATGCATCTATAATATGCTGTAATCTGCGTGTTGCACTCTCCGATAAATTCTCGTACATCATCATAAGCTCGCTGAAATTTATAATAACCGATAGCGGATTATTGAGTTCATGTGCAACTCCGGATATCATTGTTCCAAGGCTGCTCATTTTATCTGCCTGTATAAGTTGTTCCTTCATGATATTCTGCTCAGTAATATCGTAACCAAACAAATTTATATTGGTAAGTACACCTAACTCGTCTTTAAAATAAGTAACATTCCATAAGATATCACGGATTTGGCGATCTCGAGTAACAAAAGGGATCTCGATCTGTTCTCCGCAAGTTCCACTCAGAAGCAGTTGGATATCATCTAGTAATTTTTCTATACTCTCCTGAGGAATGAATACATCTACAACAGATTTCCCGATAATTTCCCTTAACGGATATCCAAATTTCTTTTCTATAGCACGATTAACAAAGGCGATTTTACCTTTTGCGGTTATCATAACTACATATACATTCGTATTCTGTATTAAAGCGTCAAGAAATTTCTTCTGATTGCATATTTCTTTTTCAGCCTCATTTAACTTAAGTATTTTCTCTTTTAGTAAATTCTCTAATTTGAGTATTATTTCAGGTGAATTTTCAAAAGGATCCTGATATTTATCTTTAGATACAGTAAGATTATCCAGCAGCATGGCGTTCATCAGGGTAACGATAACCTGCGTAGACACCTGACTTAAAAGGTCTTGCTGAATCTCAGTAAAATAACCATGACTCCTACTTACTATATTTATACATCCGACTAAGACATCCTGAATAAAAAGCGGGAAGGTCATATATGATATGACTTCATCGTTATTTAACCACAATTTTTCATTATCACTACTGTTTTTATATACATTATTTTTTACGATTACCTTTCTTGACTTCCTGACTTCTTCATAGAAGATTCTTTCCGGAATAATGATCAATTCCCCGAATTTTCGGAAGTCATGTGTATTTTGCTTAAAATCTGAAAAATATGTGTAATATTCCCCTGTCGACTCAATCCTTGATACAACACTACAATAATCAAAATCTATCACCTTCCTAAACTCAAAAAAGAGTGCATTACAGAAATCTTTGTAATCCTTACAAGTAAGTACCAGTTGGTTTATATCCCGGATAAACTCTCTCTCCCTCTCTAACCTTTTTATCGTTTGGCCTGTATTAACATTACGCAGTACCCTTTTTAATATTCCCCTTAGGCCCTCATAATGGATGTATTTCATGGTATACTCTAAAATCCCTTTTTAATATTAAGAAGAATCATATTAAAGGAAACTCTTACTGAACGATTTTACGAATCATTGCGGCCTTCTTTTTACCAATACCATCGACACGAGCGAGTTCCCGTTCACTGGCAATAATAATCTTCTCTATACTTCCAAAATGCTCTAGCATTCTTTTTGCTATCTTTGGTCCAATGTTTGGCAATCCTTGAAGGAAAAATAACTTCCGTGTTTGCAAGCGTCCCGGTCTTCTCCCCACCCTTTTTAATAAATCGTCACAATATTTAACATCATGAGTTCCTGCCGTAATTAATATCTCCGCAGTACCTTCGGGAGATTTTGAAAAGATCAGGGGGATCTGCCAGGAAACAGATAATGAAACAATGGCTCCTTTGATTGCCTGCGGGTCAATATGATAGTTAGTATGGAATAAATCCACACCCTCAATTACCATGAATTGTACTTCAGCATATCTTTTCAATCTGGACGCCTGGGAAAATAATCGTCCATCGATAATAGATATGATAAAATCCTTTACTGTTTTCCTTTCAACTACGATGCGCTTATTGATGAGGTAATCACCAATGAACAGCCTCCTTTCTTCTATTATAATATCTTCCTTGGCGTACAAAATCTCTTTAATCCCGGCAGCCCTTTCGCGATCGTCAATTTCTATGGTAATACTCATGATAAAATACCATTAAACATTAAATCAGGCCTTCGGCGAATTTTATACCACCTGTGCAGGTGCAAACCTTGTGTTCGCCCTTGCCCGGCACAATTCAAAATGTTCATATTAGTAATTTTATTCCAGGGGATCAAATACAATCCGCCTATCATTAAAAAGATGGTTAACCGGGGTTATATGTTTATCGCGTGCTTTATTTGGGTCAATATCAACGGTCACCGATTCCTCCTGGTCTGGTGAAGCACGATATAAGACTTCCCCCTTTGTCCCAATAATTTGGCTGGCACCAATAAAGGTAAGCGCCTCAACGGAACGCTTCTCTATCCCGGTACGGTTAGCAGTAATGGCAAATATTCTATTTTCAATACATCGGGTAATCATAGCCTGCGGACAGTAAGGCAAAACAAGGTTTGCCGGGTGGCAAATTATATCTGCCCCTTTCAAGGCCAAATATCTTGCAACTTCCGGGAAAAACCAATCAAAACAAATCATAACGCCAACCCTTGCATGTCCAATATCATAAACACTCAATCCTGTGTTCCCGGGTTCAAACCACTGTTTCTCATGAGAAAACAGATGAAGCTTCCTGTAGCAGCCGATAAATCCCTTTGGGCCTACCAGGACGGCTGAATTGTAACAATGACTGCCTTCACGCTCGGCCAATCCGGCTACAATATGAAGTCGTTTTTCCTTTGAGACATCAACCAATGCCTTAGTTGTACGCCCGTCAGGAACCGTTTCGGCTAAAGAAAGACACTCTTCTTTTGATGTAAATTGATATCCGGTATTAAACAACTCAGGCAAGACTAAAAGGTCTGAATTTAATCGCCTTATCTCTGGAATGACACTACTAATATTTCTATTTTTTTCTCCAAATACCGGAAACGTTTGTAGAAATCCTACCCTCATAGATATTCTTTAATAAAAAATAAATTCTGGAAACAACCAAAAGAATCCTTGAAATCATTACGGAATTATCCCTATAATAGTTTAAAATAATCTTGCGGGAGTATAAGATTAATATGCTGTTAGAAATTTTATTGCCCGTATCATAACAAAATTATCAATATACTTTCAACCTTGTGAAAAGAATTTATGAAGGTAATATTTCTGGGAACAGGTACTTCGCACGGTATACCCATGATTGCCTGTAACTGTAAGGTCTGCACATCTAACGATCCCAAAAACAAACGAATGCGCACTTCTGTACTTGTCTCCAAAGACGACCAAAACATCCTCATTGATGCCACACCGGAACTCAGGCTTCAGTGTATTAAAAATAATATTAAAAGGCTGGATGCAGTACTTATTACCCATCCACACGCAGACCATATTTTTGGATTGGATGACCTTCGCCGGTTTAATATCATTCAACGTATGGATATACCCATTTATGGTACCGCAAAAACCCTCGATACTATACGAAATATTTTCTCATATGTGTTTAACAATGAGTCAAATACTGACGGTTACAAACCTAGGTTCTCCTTAAACAGTATCAATGGCAGTATAAATATAGGAGGTTTTTCTATCATACCTGTCGAAGCGATTCATGGTAATGGACATGTAACTGGTTATCGATTTGATAAATTTGCTTATATTACAGACACTAGTGAGATCCCTGTAAAGTCGCTGGAAAAGTTAGAAGGGCTGGATGTACTTGTGCTCGGGGCGCTTCGTTATATCCCCCATATAAAACATTTCAATATTGAACAAGCATTAAACATCGTGGATCGTTTAAAGCCGAAAAGAACGTACTTTACCCACATGTGCCACGATATTGAACATGAAGAGGCAAACCAAAAACTCCCAAAGGGCGTTGAATTTGCTTTTGATGGACTTATTGTTGAGGTGTGATTAAACACTAGACCGAAAAAGAAATTGTAACCACTGATTTTGTGAATGGGTATATGGGTATATGAGTGGATGAGTAAATACCCATATACCCATCTACTCATCTACCCATACACCCATATACCCATTTGTAAAGATAAATCACTTATAAAACATTTAACGATTTCTTGCCTTTTCAAAAGAAAGAGACGGCTGACCTGTCGGAAATGCTTCTTTGAGTGTCTGCATACCTTGTTTACCTTTCAGGAATGCCTTATCAAGAACTGATTTCATAATTAACCTTGACCTGTCGTATGTTACCAGCATATTAAATATAAAATATAATTTTAACATAACGATAAGTGTTAAGGGTGATGCAAAGATAAGTGCCTTGGATCTGGACATCTCTATGGCTAGATGCTGGGTTACAGATGTTATCAAGAAGGCCATTGTTGTGAAGGCAGCAAGGAGAATAAGCCCGATCTTTACTGCCATATAAACAAAAGCACACTTCATAATAAAAGGTTTCTTTTTTTCTTTAAGACTATTCAGAAATAAAAAGAGGTAAATTATTTTTTCTTGTAGGTTCATAAACCACTGCGTATTTCTTAAAGTCATTGTATCCATCATATATTATTCCTTTCTCATAGGACGGTATAGGCCGCTACTTATAATATCCAAAGGTGAAAACCTAACAATCCTCAACTTGCGAAAGACTGCCACTCTGGTCATTGCGAGGGTCTTTTCCGAAGCAATCTCTACCTTTGGGATTGCTTCGGAAAAGACCCTCGCAATGACATTTTTAAGATTTTCCGTATGTTCCATATACCTGCATTTAACCAAAGACTCTACTTTCGACATGTTCTGTTCGGTTTCATCTGTTGGGTGCAATAAATCCTTAATTATAGAGTACTGAAAGCCAGAATTTGAAGCAAAGGGCTAACCACTGACCTATAATTTCTTACCTCCAATATCTTTGCTATGAGCTGATGAACAACTACATGCTTCAAGTATGCACAAACCGATGGCTATACTGTTTATTATAATATTCCGTGAATTCCTTGTCTTTTATCTTTTTCCACCATGCCTGATTATCCTTGTACCATTGTACAGTATCCTTAAGGCCTTTTTCAAATGCTATTTGTGGTTTAAAGCCCAAAGAAGTAAGTTTAGTACAATCCAGGGCATAACGCCTGTCATGCCCTTCCCTGTCTTTTACATGTTCTAACAAGGTCTTAGGCTTATTGAGTTCTTCCAAGATAAGGTTTGCCGTATCAATATTACACCTTTCGTTGCCTCCACCGACATTATACACTTCTCCTTCTATCCCATATGTTATAAGGAAGTCAATGCCGGCACAATGATCTTCTACGTGAATCCAGTCTCTCACCTGCTTTCCATCACCGTATAATGGAAGCTTTTTATCTTCTAATGCGTTTGTAATAAAAAGAGGGATAAATTTCTCAGGATACTGATACGGGCCATAATTATTGGATGCCCTTGTTATAATCACTGGTAGTCCGTAAGTCATCCAGTACGAGTATGCTAGCCGGTCGCCCCCTGCTTTACTGGCAGAGTATGGATTACTGGGATTTAAGGCATCAGTTTCCCTGAAGGCATCTTTATATGCTGTCCCATAAACCTCATCGGTAGATATCTGGATAAATTTTTTGACTTTATACTGTCTTGATGCCTCCAGCAGGATAAAAACCCCTTTCATATCTGTATCAATAAATGTACTTGCATTAAGGATACTCCGGTCTACGTGTGTTTCCGCGGCAAAGTTAATAACCGTATCAATTCCTTCCACTGATAGGATATGTTCTACCAGTTCCTGATTGCAGACATCTCCCTTGTAGAAGGTAAATAGACGGGATTTTTTTGGATCTTCAATAATATCCTTAAGATTTTCAAGATTCCCTGCATAGGTTAATTTGTCAATTACCACCACCCGGTTGCCCTGATTGATCATACGACGAACAAAGTGACTTCCTATAAACCCTGCACCGCCAGTAATTAGTATTGTCATATTATTTAAATAAAAATTTCTTTTACCTCGAAATCCAAATCCTTTATTACTATCGAACCCAATCGGTCTTTTTTGTGATATTTCTTGCTTTGGTACTCTTTACCGCATAGCCTAAATACTTCAACTATTTCATTTTCAGGATCAACAATCCAGTATTCCTTTACACCATTTCTTGCATACAATTTCTTCTTAATTCCTATATCCCGCTTTGATGTGGAAGGTGACAGTATTTCAACGAGCAGGTCAGGTGCACCTCTAATATTCTCCTTTGTGATAATTTTTTTATTTTCATTGGAAATAAAAATGATATCAGGCTGAACTATATCCTCCTCTGAAAAAATGATATCAAACGGTGCACAGTAAACGATACCTGTATCATTTTCCCTAACATAGTGGGAAAAAATGTAAAAAATATTGCTTAAAGTCCGCTGATGGTTCTCATTTGGGGAGGGTACCATAAAGAGGTCTCCGTCGATAATTTCGTACCGTTTATCTTCTGGTAGTTGTAAATAGTCCTGATAATTATATTTGATCTTTGTTTCCATATGAAATCAGATATTCCTCTTTGTGGGGAATTGTCCAAAATTTTTCTAAATAAATTTAAAATCGCTATTCAATTAAGTTACTATTTCCCCGATGTTTTTACAATAAAAAAATCCCCCTACATTTCCATTTCAAAAACAGAAACAAGGGGGATATAATATTTTATAATATGCTTATCTATTTGCCAAATCTAACCATACATTGGCACGTCTGATAGTTGCCAGTGCTTTTTCTTTTTCTTCTGCACTTGCTCCACTAGATAAGACCTTTTCTGCTGAATCCTTTTCAGTACGAACCTTCTCTGTATCTACCTTACCTTCTACTACACATGCATCAGTTAGTACAACGACGTTGTCTGCCATAACTTCCAGGAATCCCCTGTCAAGTGCAAACATTGTCATTTTGCCGGTCGCATCGTGGACAGTTAAGATGCTAGTCTTCAATTCAGTAATTAATGGTGCATGGCCTGCAAGGATACCAAATGCACCTTCTGTTCCATCAGCAGAGATGCTTTGAACAGCATCGCTGTAAACAACTCTTTCAGGTGTAATAATCTCAAACTTAAATGTTTTAGCCATAGTTATCCACCCATCTGTTTTGCTTTTTCTACTACCTCTTCAATACCACCGACCATGTAGAAAGCCTGTTCGGGTAAGTTGTCATGCTTTCCTTCGACTACCTCTTTAAACGCCTTAATCGTCTCCTTCAGAGGCACATACTTCCCTTTTGTTCCCGTAAATTGCTCGGCGACAAAGAATGGTTGTGATAAAAATCTCTGTAGCCTTCTTGCCCTGCCGACCAATACCTTATCCTCTTCAGAAAGCTCTTCCATACCTAATATTGCAATAAAGTCCTGAAGTTCTTTATAACGCTGTAGTATCCTCTGTACCTCACGGGCAACCTCATAATGTTCCTGTCCTACAATTCTTGGATCAAGGATTCGTGAGGTAGACCGCAGCGGGTCTACAGCCGGATAGATACCAAGTTCAGCAATCTGACGTGATAGTGCGATAGTTGCATCGAGATGAGGAAAGGTTGTTACTGGTGCCGGGTCTGTAAAATCATCGGCGGGAACATAAACAGCCTGTAAGGATGTAATGGAACCTTTCTTTGTTGTAGTAATCCTCTCCTGTAAATCTCCCATCTCCGTAGCCAATGTGGGCTGATATCCTACAGCAGAAGGCATACGGCCTAAGAGTGCTGACACCTCAGAGCCTGCCTGTACAAATCTGAAGATGTTGTCAATAAATAACAGCACATCCTGCCCTTCTGTATCCCTAAAATACTCAGCCATAGTTAAACCTGTTAAAGCGACCCTCAACCTTGCTCCGGGCGGCTCATTCATCTGACCGAAAACAAGCACGGTCTTATCAATAACCCCCGATTCCTTCATTTCAAGCCATAAATCATTTCCTTCACGGGTCCTTTCGCCAACTCCTGCAAATGCGGAATAGCCACCATGTTCCGTGGCAATACTTCGGATGAGTTCCATGATCAACACTGTTTTACCAACTCCTGCACCACCAAACATACCGATCTTTCCGCCGCGTGCAAAGGGTGCAAGCAAATCGATAACTTTTAAACCGGTCTCCAATACCGTTGTAACTGTTTCCCTTTCTTCAAACGACGGCGGGGCACGATGGATCGAAAGATGACTCGTAGTTTTCAAATCACCCAGCTTATCAATAGGTTCGCCTAACAGATTAAAGACCCTTCCTAATACTTCTTTCCCGACAGGGACAGTAATTGGAGCACCGTTATCAAGTGCATCCATACCCCTTACAAGCCCGTCTGTTGAAGACATGGCAATACAACGGGCAGTATCATTCCCCAAATGTTGTGCAATCTCAGCTACAACGCTAATATCTCTTTGCGGGTCTTTTATACTGACAGCATTTTTTATGGGGGGAAGATTACCAGGGGGAAACCGGACATCGATGACCGGTCCAATTACCTGTACAATTGTTCCTTTATTATTATTATCTCTTTTACTTTCTCTTTTTTTTGCAGCCAAATGAGTTGCTCCTTCCTTAACATTTTGAACAGATCAAAAATATGTATGTTGTTATGGAGTATTGGAGCAATGGAGTACTGAAGTTTTTTAATAACACCACTCCATTACTCCACCACTCCATTACTCCGTAATCAATAATTTTGATTATGACTACACTGTGCTTCACATCCCTTATGCTTTTATTCCTAAGAAAATCATATTTTATCACACGAGCGCCTCAGCACCGGATACAACTTCCAGTAACTCCTTCGTTATTGCCTCTTGCCGTGCCTTATTATATGTGCTGGTCAATTCTTCAATCATTTCACCTGCATTTTCAGTTGCAGCAATCATGGCTACTCGCCGTGCAGCATATTCAGAGGTCAACGACTCCAGAATGCATTGATAAAGCCGGGTTTCTATAAATTTAGGAAAAAGGCGGTTTACTATCTGTTCTGCCGAAGGTTCAAAAATATACTCGCCACCTGGCTTATTTTTCTCTTCAAAAATATCTTTCTCTATGGGTAACAACCGCATACTAATAGGGAAGGACTGCATAACGGTGTGAAATTTAGTATAGAATATATACAATTCCCCGAATTCGTTGTTATCATACCCGTGGATTAACTGAGTAGCTATTGTTTGTACCTGATCATAGCCAATCTTTTCTACACTATCAGGAATATATTTTTCTATGAGAGACGCATAGTTTCCTTTAGAAAAATACAGGTATCCCTTCCTTCCGATAAGAGTCAGCCTAATCTTCTTATTAGTCTGTTCCTTAATAAACCTTACTGCTTTCTGGATTATATTATTGTTATAAGCTCCACAAAGTCCTTTATCTGCAGTAATCAAAATAATCTTTATAGTCGGGACATCATGTCCTTTCTCTACAAACCATGGGTGTGCTCCCTCTAATGAGGAAACCAGGTGGCTCAAGACCATATGCATCTTCTCGGTGTAAGCCCGTGACGCTAAGACCCTGGATTCCACCCTTTTTAACCGGCTCGCCGCCACCATTTCCATAGCGCGGGTAATTTGCTTTATACTCGAAACACTCCTAATGCGTTGTTTAATTTCCCGGGTACTTAGCATCTATTAGCCCTTCTGTGCAAAAGTTTGTTTAAATTCTTTAATAGCATTCTCAAGTTTACCCGTCACTTCCGGGTCGAGTTTTTTCTTTTCCCGAATCTCGATACCAATAGAGGCATACTTCTCTCTCATGAACTTCAGGAATTCTTTTTCAAAAATTCTTACCTTATCTACAGAGATATCATCCAGATATCCATTAATTCCGGCAAATATAGACATAATTTGTTCTTCTACCGGTACCGGTGAGTACTGCGGCTGTTTCAAAATCTCTACAAGCCTGCTGCCTTTTGACAACTGCGCCTGTGTAAATTTATCCAATTCAGAGCCAAATTGTGCAAAAGAAGCTAATTCTCTATATTGAGCCAGGGTCAATCGTAATGTACCGGCAACCTTCTTCATCGCCGGGATTTGGGCATTTCCGCCAACTCTTGATACCGATAATCCTACCGAGATAGCAGGCCTAATACCTGCATTGAATAAATCACTCTCCAAATAAATCTGCCCGTCCGTAATAGAGATAACATTAGTTGGAATATAAGCGGAATAATCGCCTGCCTGTGTTTCTACTACTGGAAGTGCTGTTAAAGAACCTCCACCAAGTTCGTTATTCAGCTTAGCAGCTCTCTCAAGTAATCGTGAATGAAGATTAAAGATATCTCCCGGAAAAGCCTCACGGCCTGGTGG
>CAZPUD010000012.1:0-29547 GCA_964589115.1 uncultured candidatus Brocadiaceae bacterium
TATACAACCAGCCTTTTCTGCTGCTTCAATTTCATTAAGTGTAAAGCCGCCTTCAGGGCCGATAAGGCAAGTGATCTTCTGTGATGACGGGTGCCTGTTTAAAACACTTTTTAATGTTTCTGTATGAGATGTTGTACATGCAATCAGCGAGAGACCGTAGTTATGAAGCGTCTTTATGAAGTCATCAAATAGTATTACATCCTCTATCCTTGTGATAAAGTTCCTTTTGCACTGTTTAGAGGTTTCAATTGCTATCTTATTCCATTTTTCGGTCTTTAAGGCGGATTTATTTCTGATGTCGACGACACTCCGTTCGCAGTGGAGGGGGATTAAGGTCTTTATACCTAATTCAGCACACTTTTGTATTAAAAAAGCTGCGATTTTTCCCTTGGGGATTGAAAATGCGATAGTAATATCAATGTGAGCTTCTCTGCTGACAGCTTTGGATTGTTCGATAAATACCTTTAATTTATCATGTGAGACTTCGGTAATACTTGCAAGGTATTCAAACCCTTTCCCATCAAATAGGGTAATTTTGCTTCCAGCTCTTGCCCGTTTAACGCGTAGAATATGATGGGCTTCCTTACCATTAATCCATAACTCACTACTTGTGGGAGTATGTGGTATGTAAAATCGATCCTGATGCATTTTATGCAGTTAAGTGATATTTCTCAAGACTTCGCTTCCTGGCAAAGTTGATGATCGTATGATTGGGACAGACTTCCACACATTTACCGCATGAAGTGCATTTATTATAGTCAATTACCGCTAGGTTGTTTTGAACATGAATTGCATCGTATGGACATATCTTCTCACATTGCTTGCAGGCAATACAGGAATCCTGGCATACTTTTCTGGCAACGGCGCCCTTATCAAGTGATTTGCATCGTACATGCACCATCTTCGACTCCGGTAGTATGCTGATAATCTTTCTAGGACAAACAGCCGCACATCTTCCGCATCCAGTGCAGCGTTCCTCAATTACCTTCGGAAGACTATCTTTTCCCATATACATAGCCTCAAATTTACAGGCCTCCACGCATGTTCCCAGGCCTAAACAACCGTAATCACAACCGAAAAAACCACCGCCAACAATATTAGCTGCACGGCAGTCCTTAATTCCATGATAAGTGAATTTGTTTTTTACACCTCTTGCATGGCACATCACAACAGAAAGAACACGTTCCCTATTTTCAAATTTTACTCCCATGATATTCGCAATAAGCTGGGACACAGCGGATTGCCCCACCGTACAGCCAGTAACGGGCGCCTTACCGTCTACTACAGCCTGAGCAAAGCCGCTACAGCCGGGTTGACCACATGCACCGCAATTTGCGCCGGGGAGTATTTCGTTAATGCTATCAATACGGGGGTCGACCTTTACAGCAAATTTATCTGAAGCAATGGCCAATCCTATCCCGAAGACCATGCCTAATATACCCAAGGCGATTACAGCACCTAATAGTAATTCCATATTGATTCTCCGTTTAATATCTTATAACTTATTTTTTAACATTTTCTGCAAAAATTTACGAATTACGATTTTTAAATCTCAAATCGTAAATCCCAATGAACTGTCTCTTCTGATTCATTCAAGTTAGGCCATAGTACCAATCATTCTATGAATCGCTTGTCCGGCAGGTACCATTGGAAAGACATTTTCCGTTGGATCTATTCTAAAATCTATTACAACTGGTGCCTTTATAGAAAATGCCTTTTCTATTGTAGGACGTACCTCTTCTTTCTTCTCAACCAGGAATCCCTTTGCACCGTAAGCCTCTGCTAATTTGACAAAATCCGGATTTCCGTTTAGACAAACACCTGAATAACGTTTATTATAAAATAGCTCTTGCCACTGACGTACCATTCCAAGATAGCCATTGTTCAATATGGCTATTTTTACAGGAATATTTAAACGAACAGCGGTACTTAGTTCTTGTATATTCATTTGAACGCTTCCATCACCTGCAATATCTACTACAATCTTATCCGGACATCCTAACTGAGCACCAATGGCTGCAGGAAATCCATAACCCATAGTGCCTAAGCCTCCGGAGGATAAAAATGTCCGCGGCTTTGTATAGGTATAGTATTGTGCTGCCCACATTTGATTTTGTCCTACCTCTGTCGTGATAATAGCGTTTCCTTTGGCAGCTTCACAGATTTGTTCAATGACGTATTGAGGTTTAATAACATCTCCGCTATTGCTGTATGATAAGGGGTTCTTTTCTTTCCATTGTTTAATTTTATCAAACCATTCTCTTCTTTCAGCAAAATGAACATGTTTATTCATCTCCTCGAGGATATTTTTTGCATCACCAACGACGGGGATATCTACCTTGATAGTCTTACTAATAGATGCCGGATCAATATCAATGTGTATGATTTTAGCATTAGGTGCAAATTCATCAATTTTCCCTGTAACCCGATCGTCAAACCGTGATCCGATAGCTATGAGGAGGTCACACTCTGTTACTGCAAAATTAGCATAAACAGTTCCATGCATCCCCAGCATTCCCAACGATAGTTTATGATCTTCAGGAAACCCGCCGAGACCCATAAGTGTTGTAGTTACGGGAATATTTCCCTTTTCCGCCAGTTCAAGTAGCTCTTTTGAGCTATTGGAGGCAATAATGCCTCCACCCGTGTATATGACTGGTTGTTTGGATTTGTTTATTACTTCAGCAGCGATTTTAATCTGGCGAATGTTACCTTCATACCTTGGCTTATACCCTGGTAAATCTACCTCCATTGGAATCTGTTCTTCATATTTTTCTAAGGTAACATCTACAGGTAAATCAATTAATACAGGGCCTTGTCTTCCTGTTTTTGCTATATAAAATGCCTCTTTTATAACCCTTGCTATATCCCTGACATCCTTTACCAGGTAGCTGTGCTTCGTTATAGGTCTTGTAATTCCAATAATATCTGCTTCCTGGAAGGCGTCATTCCCTATAAGAAAGGTTTTGACTTGTCCCGTTATTGCTACCATTGGAACAGAATCCATATAGGCTGTTGCAATTGCTGTAACTAAGTTTGTAGCACCCGGACCGGATGTAGCAAGGCAGACTCCTACCTTGCCTGTTGCCCTGGAATATCCATCTGCGGCATGACCGGCACCTTGTTCGTGCCGGGTTAAAACAAACTTTATAGGCGATTCGTATAATGTGTCAAACAAGGGTAAATTAGCACCACCGGGAATTCCAAATATATATTCTACCCCTTCCTTTATTAATACATCCAGTAATATTTGTGAACCTGTTTTAATCATGGATTATTTAATGTATAAAATTGTGAAATAAGAATGAAAAAAGTTAATACTATAGGATAACAAATATCGTTAGAAAAAGAAATACTACGTGAGTAATAGTAATACCTGTTGAAGGTATACTTTGGCAGGAAAGCAATGTTTGAATAAGTACATCCAGTTAGCAACTAAATCCGGTATGAAAATCGATAGGGCTATTTTGATAAAACAGCATGATTTATATTTTATTAATTACCTTTTTTGTTCTTGCTCCAGATCTTCGTCTAAATCTCCGATATCTAAATCTTCCATATCCTCGTACTTTGGTGGCTTGTAACCAGGCTTTTTAGATTTTTCAACCTCTTCTCTGTAAGCTGCGAGTACCTTTTCCTGAATTTCTTCTCTGCATTTCGAGTTTATTGGATGAGCAGTGTCTGCATGTAGCTTTAATCTACCCGCACCTTTAACAGATCGCTTTTCATCTAGTTTTGTACCGCAGTCATTACAGTATTGTGCCATTAAATGATTTTTTCCGCCACACTTTGGACATCTGTCTGTTAATTTTCTGCTGGGCATAGCCACAAACGCCCCTTTGTGTCCTTCGATAACCTTTAGATCCCTTACTACGAAATCATTATCTATCGTGATACTACAAAATGCTTGCAATCTGTTCTTCTTAGCTTCTGTTAACTTTACCCTGACTTCTGTGATATTCACTGTATTCCCCCTTACTGTTCACTTAGCATTGCCATCGAAATCATTGGTTACCATAAACACATCACCAATATTAAGCATTTTTACCCTTTGTTCAATTACTTTTAAATCACTCCCCTCCCTACATAAGCCATATAAAGCTGAGCCGCTTCCTGATAAAAGTACACCACAGAAATCAAGTCGTTCTAATGCTCTTTTTATTTCTTCGAGACCGGGATAGAGCTTAAAGACAACTTCTTCTAATCGGTTGTGTAAATAAGCGCCCAGTTTTTCAGGGTTTCCAGACATTAGTGACTGCAAAAACACACTAACATCTTTTAAATTTTTTGTCAAGTTAATTTTAAAATTTTTATAAACAGAAACAGTACTTACCTCAAATTTTGGATATATTATTATATAATCGTAACTTACGTTTAATGGATACGGGATGACGACTTCTCCCCGGCCTCTGCATAATGCTGTATTTCCCATAACAAAAAAGGGTGTATCAGAGCCAAGCTTTCCGGCCAGTGATAATAGCTGTTTTTCGGTATACCCTGTTTGCCATAACTCATTTAATCCCAATAAAGTAGCAACAGCATCACTGCTTCCTCCTCCAAGTCCTGCCCCAATCGGTATTCTCTTATCTAAGTGTATTCTTATGCCTCTGTTAATGCCCGATTCTTTTTGGAATAAGCGAACAGCTTTCAGAATAAGGTTGTCTTCCCCTATAGTAAGCTTAGGATTTGTGCAGGTAAATTCTATATCTTTATCATAATCTTCCAGAGAAATATAATCACATAAACTAACTTCCTGCATGACTGTCTCAATCTCATGATAACCATCTTGTCGCTTGCCCAGTATCTCAAGAAAAAGATTAATTTTTGCAGGGGCAGTAACCTGTATTTTTCCTTGTTCTCTCTTGATTCTCATGAAAAAATGTCCTTATTTCAAAGTATTTTTAAAAAATGAAATTTGTGTATCACCATAAATTCGGGTGTTAAATAATTCCAAATGAGGGGCATCTGATGGTAGCTTAAATTCCGTCTTTCTATGCTGGAGCATTATAATACCTTCAGGTTGTATTATATGTTTGCTGCATAAAGTTGAGAACAAAACTAGAAGGTTATCTCTATATATGCTCTTCTCTATAAGGGGATACGGCGGACTTGCAAAAACCAAATCGACTTCTGTGGAATTTTTTTCCAGATATGGAACGACTTCAAAAACATCATATCTCAGGACTTGCGCTTTGTCTTGAAGTTTTGTTGCATCGAGGTTTTTCTTTATAATCTGGATCGCAGACTTATCAATTTCAATAAATATGCATGATCTCGCACCCCGGCTCAACGCCTCAATTCCAATTGCACCAGTACCCGCATACATGTCTATAATGCGGCTATCCGGAATAATATGTGAGAGGATGTTAAAGAGGGATTCTTTTACTCTATCCGGTATAGGCCTTGTTGTACTTCCTTTTAGTGAGTTAAGGTATATACCTCTTGCACTACCTGCAATTACACGCACAATTTTGTTTACTATATTTTATTAGCACCTGTTTTCATTACTAACTGAGTTGCCTGTGATAGGTTATCGTGTGAGCTGCCAGCATCGATCCACCAGCCTTCCAATGTCTCATAAGTCATCAGACCGTTTCTTATATAATAATTGTTTACGTCTGTAATTTCAAGTTCACCTCGTTCGGAACGTTCCAGGGTTCTGATAATGTCAAAGACCCGATAATCATACAGGTAGATACCGATTACAGCATAATCTGATTTTGGTTTTTTTGGTTTTTCTTCAATACAGATAACTTTGTTTCCCAGGATTTCTGGAACACCGAAATGTTCGGGGTGTGGAACTTTTTTTATTATAATTTTGGCCCCTTCTTTTTGCTTTTCGAAGGACTTTTTTTGTTCTATGATGTTGTTTTCTATAATGTTATCACCTAAGATAACAGTGATTTTATCACCGTCCGCAAAATCCTCGGCCAGTGACAGTGCCTCGGCGATACCACCTTCTCCTTCCTGGTAGGTATAACTTATGTGCTTTAAGCCAAATTGTTTTCCATTTCCGAGTAATCTCAAAAATTCACCTGCATGATTGCCACCGGTAACAATCATGATATCCTGGATCCCTGCATGGATAAGGGTTTTTATGGGATAGTAAATCATGGGCTCTTTGTATACCGGCAGAAGGTGCTTATTCGTGATTTTTGTTAAAGGTAATAAACGTGAACCCAGTCCGCCTGCAAGCACAATTCCTTTCATTATCCATCCTTTCTGTTCCAGTCGTATGGTATTTCTCCACTACGGGGATCCAGACGGTACTCATCTGGTGTGTTGTAGTTGTACAATTCGGTAGGGCAATTAATAACTATTGCCTCATACTCACTTACACATTTGAAACCATGTGTAACCAAAGGAGGGATTTGTATCAAAATAGGATTATGAATACCTGCTATAAACTCATTTATCTGCCCAAAGGTCGAAGAGTCTTTTCGGCTGTCATAAAGGACAATTTTCATCATGCCATGTATTACGGCAAAAAAATCTGTTTGTATTTTATGATAATGCCAGGCCTTTACGACGCCGGGGTAGGCCGTAGTTAAATAAACTTGACCAAATTTTATAAAAAGATCGTCATCGTTTCTGAGTATTTCCATGAGTCTACCCCTTTCATCAGGGATAGGTTTCAGCTTTTTTGTTTTTACACCATCAATCACAACTGGTTTCCTTTTAAGGTAAATCGGATATTTGTTTTATTGTCCATAATAGACAAAAATAATTAAAGTATTACATTTTTATAAGTAAAAATGAATATGATAAGGACATTCTTTCTCTAAGTCAATTCTAAATTCTGTATTGACTTATCTATTTTATCATTTATAATTTTATATCTTAAATTTAAATATTCCATATCACAATAAACAGCATTAAATTAAAAACTGAGGTAGTATTAATTATGATAGGTAATGTAGGAAAAGAATTGATTCCTCTCCGGGAACGTTTGCAACACCTCAAGGACTCTCTTTGACCTGGAAAATAAAGAAAAGGAATTATCTGCCTTAGAGGAACAACTCACTTCCCCGCACTTTTGGGAAAACAAGGATAGGGCACAACAGACAATCAAAAAATTAAAATCCCTCAAAGGAATTATTTTCCCCATTCATGAATTACAAAAGACACTGGACGATATAGAATGTTTGTCTGCACTTGCTGAAGAAGAACAAGATGAACAAGTAGAGGCTGAGGTCGTTGATGATATTAAATCATTTGTACAGAAGCTTGAAAAAGTAGAATTACGTACACTGCTTGGTGAACCTCACGATCATTGCAATGCCTATTTAAGCATATATGCAGGGGCCGGAGGCACAGAGGCATGTGATTGGGTATCTATGCTATTTCGCATGTATAGTCGCTGGGTTGAAAAGAGTGGATACGCGATGTCTCTCATTGATGTATTGCCAGGTGAAGAAGCCGGAATAAAAAGAATTACAGTTCTTATAAAGGGCGATTATGCTTATGGACACATGAGATCAGAGATTGGGGTGCACCGTTTAGTACGCATTTCTCCTTTTGACGCGAACGCAAGGAGGCATACTTCGTTTGCAGCAGTAGACGTAATGCCAGTGATTGAAGAGGAAGAAGAGATCGAAATAAATGAAAATGAGTTACGTATCGACACCTATCGGGCGTCTGGTGCAGGCGGACAGCATGTCAATAAAACGTCATCCGCCGTTCGCATTACGCATATCCCGACAGGGATTATTGTACAATGCCAGAGTGAACGTTCACAGCATCAGAATAAGAGAGTAGCTTTAAGCATGTTGAAGGCAAAAATGCATCAGATTAAAGAGAAAGAAAAGGAAGTTGAACTCTCCGCTGCTTATGACGAGAAAGGGGAGATTGCATGGGGGCATCAAATCCGGTCATATGTACTGCAACCCTATTCTCTTGTTAAAGACCTTCGTACAAGTAAGGAAACTGGAAATACCCAGGCAGTATTAGACGGTGAAATCGATGAATTTATGGAATCATATCTGAAATGGAAGATGTTAAAGACACACTAATATTTTAAGGATAAGTTAAAAAATGATCACACTAAAAAATGACGACCCGGAAGTCTGGCGGGCTATACAAGATGAGATTGAAAGGCAGCAGAACACAATTGATTTAATTGCATCGGAGAACATCTGCAGTCTGGCGGTACAGGAAGCACAGGGATCATCGATGACCAATAAGTATGCCGAAGGATATACTGGGAAGCGATGGTATGCCGGTTGTGAAAATGTGGATACGGTAGAACATTTGGCGGTTGAAAGGGCAAAACAAATTTTCGGGGCGGAACATGCTAATGTACAGCCACATGCGGGTTCACAGGCTAACATGGCTGTTTGCTTTGCAGTATTAAAGCCTGGAGACCGTATATTAGGAATGGATTTATCCCATGGCGGCCACCTGACCCATGGATTTAAAAAGAACTTTTCAGGAATGATGTACGATATTGTCCATTATGGTGTAAAAAAAGAAACAGGATACATCGATTATAATGAGGTTCGTGATATTGCTGTAAAAACAAGGCCTAAAATGATTATTGCCGGTGCAAGTGCATATCCGAGAATCCTTGATTTTCAAATGTTCAGAAAAATTGCAGATGAGATTGGCGCTTACTTTATGGCAGATATAGCCCATATAGCTGGTCTTGTTGTCGGGGGTGTGCACCCTAGTCCAGTGCCATATGCTGACTTCGTTACTACCACAACACATAAAACACTTCGGGGTCCCAGAGGTGGCCTGATACTGTGTAAATCAAAGTATGCAAAACAAATTGATGCAACGGTATTTCCAGGAATCCAGGGCGGACCTTTTATGCATATTATCGCCGCCAAAGCGGTTGCTTTCAAAGAGGCGATGACTGAGGAGTTTAAAAAGTGTCAGCAGCAAACGGTAAAAAATGCTAAAGCAATGGCGCAGGAATTTGTAAAAATGGGATACAACATCGTTTCTGGTGGAACAGATAACCATCTCTTCTTGATTGATTTGCGCAATAAAGGTATTACCGGAAAAGAAGCACAAATGTTGCTGGAGACTGTAGGTATTGTCCTCAATAGAAATACAATTCCTTTCGATGAAAGGGGGGCAAACGAACCAAGTGGTATTCGTATTGGAACACCAACAGTAACCTCAAGAGGTATGAGGGAAGCTGAGGTTATTAAAATAGCGGAGTGTATTGATAAAACCCTTTCAAAACCAAATGATCCTGCCGTTAAGGAAGATGTTCAAGAAATGGTAAAAAAACTTTGTTCCGCATATCCTTTATATGAAGAGGAAATGTATCAGGATGTTCCGTGAAAAAGATAATTGTTGTTGGTAATGGAGGATGGGGAACTACACTTGCAATCCTTCTATATAAAAAAGGTTATGATGTTACGCTCTGGGGTGCTAATCCATCCTATGCTGACTATCTGAAAGAAAAAAGAGAAAACGTCAAATTCCTTAAGGGTATTCCAATTCCTATTGGAATACACATCACTTCTGGTATTTCTAACGGTTTGATGGATACACAACTCATTGTGTCTGCAACTCCTACTCCTTATCTGCGCTCAGTACTTTCTAAATTTAAAGTTATATATATTAACGGGGTACCTATTGTCAGCGTTACAAAGGGAATCGAGAATGAAACACTTATGAGGCCTAGTGAGATTATTACAGATGTATTGGGAGATCAACCTGTTTCTTTACTTCTTGGACCAAGTCATGGAGAAGAGGTTGCGCGTGAGTTGCCCACTACTATCGTTGCCTCATCGAGAGATATTGGTTTAGCGAAGCAAATTCAAGAGATTTTTACTACAGATAGATTTCGTGTTTACACAAACCCTGATACAATAGGTGTTGAGTTAGGTGCGGCAATGAAAAATGTAATTGCTATAGCATCCGGTATATGTGATGGGTTGAAATTTGGTGATAATTCCAAGGCTGCTCTTATTACCCGTGGATTAGCAGAGATTAGCCGCCTTGGAGTAGCTATGGGTGCACAGAGAAGCACTTTTTCAGGACTTACGGGATTAGGGGACTTAATAACTACCTGTATTAGTCCTTATGGGAGAAACCGCTGGGTTGGAGAGCAGATTGGAAAAGGAAAAAAGTTACAAGAAATTTTGGGGAAGATGGAGCAGATTGCGGAAGGTGTATGGACTACAAAATCTGTTACGGTACTTTCAAACAAGTTCAACGTAGAGATGCCTATCACAAAAGAGATATATGATGTGCTTTTTATGGACAAAAATCCGCTTGTGGCAGTAAGCAGCCTCATGATGCGCACACCGAGATCTGAAGTAGATGAGCTATTTTAATTGTATCGGCGCTTATCGCCTCAACATCGATAAAATTTATCGATGTTGAGGCGTCTAAGTCTGAAATTCGAATACCGAAATCCGAAACAAATCCAAAATCTTAATTTTCAAATGTTCGAAACCGGCTCGTTCAGGTTGGGTTTACCTCCAATACACCCTTATTAGCGAGCACATCCAGTATTTGCTGGATATCTTTGATAACGTCATGTCCATTAGAGAAGGAAAATTTTGCCCTGATTATTCGCTCCATATCTTCTATGGTATGTTTTCCATCGCAAAGTTCCCAGATAATTTTTGCAGTAGGATTAAGCATGTGAAATACTTTTTCCTGAGCATTATAAAGTAACATTTCACGGCCGATGTCCTGTACAAAGATGCATTGTTTTCTAACAGGCTTCGTTCTATCCATTATTTATTGCTATTACTCCTTCCATTCTTATTAACTATGATAAAGACTTCGACGGAAGAACAGTTCTGTTAAACAAGTTCATATGGCTATACCAATCTATACGAAATGACTTTGTGCAGGAAATTCTATCAAAAACATGCCGCGTATTCTTGATAAAGTAAGAAATCTTACTTGCCATATTATGGTACATTATTTTCCCCCTGTCAAAACGGATCTGTGCCGAACCAATTCTTCGAGAATTTCTTCGTCAGTGTATGTAAGGACCTTTGGTACTTCGTATTCTGGTAATTTTTTATCTTCCATCTTTTATCCTTTCAAGAAATATGTTGTTTAAATTTTTATATAAACAAATCTCACTTTACTATTAATAAAAAGAAAGAAAAATTCTTAACTAATAAGATTGCTGCATAATCTTAAAAAACGATACGGAAATATACTATTAGACTAATGTACGGTTTTTAAGAAATCGTCGCAATATGTATCAAAATGTGTACCATACAATACGGGAACAGATGAAAATGTTTTTTCTTGAGTGTCAAAATTGTTATAAGCTTTTTACAAAATACAAGTTAAGAAGAAAAAACAGATTATTATTTCGGCAGATTAAATGATGTATATCCGTAAAATTAGTTACTTGAACAAGAAATAAAATGTGTGACATGACACAAAAATGTATTGGCACAAAGTGTGACATGGCATTTTAAATATTTTATAATAGGATGAATGTCTTAAGCTGCATTATCTTGACCAATTTACTGTAAAATCATCAATGACTTCCAAATGATCCCTTATAAATTCTTTTTCAAAGGATTCGTCATCTGGTAATCCTTTTTCTATATCATATTGCAGCCCGAGTACTTTACATTTTAATACAAGCATATTTTTATTATTTATATCTGCTACAATATCAACGAAATGGTAGGCGGTTATAAGCTTTATGCATTTAAAACCATCGAATGGAATTTGAGAGATATCGCATTCTCCCCGGCCTCCTAAACTTGCTCCCCCTCCGCCTGTAATAATATATAAAGGCAATTGTATATTACCTGCTTTATCAGTTCTGCAGATACGCTGGTAGTTATGTTCATGACCATTAATAACTAATATCACATCATTGACCTCATCGTTAAAAAACTTCGTATACCGGTCTCGAAACCTTGACGCCTTAGATTTATCATCCGTAAGATCATAACACCCATGAAATCCGTTAGAATACGGTGGGTAATGTTCAAAAATTATCTTTGGTCCATGAGACCGTTGTAATTCGTTCAAAAACCACTGATATTGTTCTTCATCATCAGGTAGTGAAGAGTTTAGGGCGATAAATTTTATCTTTAACCCATTTACTTCCTTAATAAATGAGTACCATGATTGTTCTTTTGTTGTTTCTCTCAATATTTCACACAAATAATGAGTGTACTTGGGGTCTAATCTGCCTGTGATTTCCTGGTATAAGATCCTTCGACTTCTTTTTTTTATCTCTATGTCTGGTATAGAATCAATTTCCCTGTAAAATTTCATTCGTAATCTTACTATTTCATCTAAAAGATTAGATGATAAAGATGCCTGTGTGCCGAGCGTATTTAATCTCCTTACTTTTTCTAATAACTCTTTTATAATAGCATCAACCTTTTCCCCGAAGATAAGCTCATGATTCCCTATAACAGGGTAAAACGGGATCATTTTTTTCCCCGTGTAGTTATTAGTAACAACTTCTAAAAATTTTGCAAACTCGTTGTAGTAAATCATATCCCCGGTTAATAATATAAAATCAGGATCTATCTCACGGATAACCTTGGCTATTGCATTATGCCTTGTTTGAGGTTTCTCTATTGTCTCTAGATCACGGCGGGTATCTCCATACGCGATAAAATGCAGGACATTGGCGTAAAGTTCTGGAGAAAAGAAGAAGAGAATGATAAAGATATGGGTTATCAGTAAAAATACTCGCATCTGTTTACACATGATTATTAATTCTCTCCATTATCAAAAATGATAATAATATGTAAATGCTTAATATATATAATAAAGATGAGATTACTATATTATCTCAGCTCTACGGACTCTTTTCATTTTCAGAAGTATCTTTTTCCTTACGCTTTTCCTGATAAACTACCCCTAAAGCAAAATAATATTTATAATCATCCGGGTTAATCTCCAGCGCCTTTTGTAAGGATTTGATCGCTTCATCATATTGGTCTCTCTTTGCATAAGCAATACCCAGGTTATAGTAGGCATCCGGATATTGAGGATTTATTTCTATTGCTTCTTTAAAGGCATTTATAGACTTATCAACCGCATCCATCGAGGCGTAAGCAATACCTAAATTATAATGCCCTTTATCAAATTTTGGATTAAGTTCCAGGGCCATTTTGAAAGCATCTACGGCATCTTGATATTGTCTTTTTCCATAATAGGTAATCCCTAGATTATAGTATGCCTCAATATACTGCGGTGATACTGTAATGGCCTTTTTAAAGGCATCGATCGATTCATCCATCCGGCCTGTTTCATAGTAAATGACACCGAGATTATTATATGCTTTAACAAAATTCGGTTCTATTTCCAGGGTTTTTATATATTCGCTGATTGCCCTTTCTGTCATTCCCTTTTCGCTATATATAACTCCAAGGTTGTAATGTGCTTCTGCAAAGTTGGGGTTTTTTTCTATAGATTTTTGAAAGGCTTTAATAGAGGCGTCAAAAAGTTCATTCGTATTCGTATTCTGATCCTGGCTGTAACTAATATTTACAAAAGACAGTAACATTAATACCGCTATAGTATAAATTCTCATTATCTACTCCCCTTCGAAAAATATCAGAATTTAATCGGTCTCTATGCGATTCTCTTTTAAAGGTTCATTGTGATTTATCATTAGAATTGATGTTGTTTCAGATAAAGGAGGTTGTATTTTTGGAATTTCCGGGATCATATTCATCATCTCCTTAACGGACCCAAGAAGTGGTAAAAATTTGAAGTCACTTCTATCTAAATATTCTTGAACCAGAGGCTCATGTTTTATTGTAAATTCCAGATGAGAGGCTTTTATGCTTATGCCACCGCTGATATGTGTTTCCGTCTTGTATTTTTTGCCAATAGACATTGGTTTTACTCTCATGGCAGATGCTGTTGTTGTGATATGTGGTAATTCATATTTTGCTGCGACTGGACCGGCTATAAATTTCTTTAATCTGCCCAAAGGCAATGCCGGCAAGGTTTTTTCATATTTAGGTGATTCGGCGCTGTATTTCTCCATAAGCGATATTGCACCTTCCTTAACCGGATGTATGGGTGTTATAACTATAACATTCGATAATAGAGAACCTGCCATAGTTGGAGCTTCCGTTGATTTTTCCAGTTGGTTGAGAGATATTACCGGTAGAGGTTTTTCATATTTGTGGGTCTCTTTATTTTTTTTTATTGCAATAGTGGTTTGATCTTCCCCGGTATTTTTTATAATTTTTTTGAGCAGTAAATCCCCAATTAATAATTGTTCAAAAGGGGCGTCTTTTTTCACAGTTCTCAAAAAGTAATAATTTATATATATTAGGGCAATTCCAAAGCCTATGATAACTACTGACGAAAAGATTTTAGAAATGAATGGGAAAAACCGTATAACAAGATGGAACAAAAAAACAAAAATAGAGGTGAATATTCCGACTTCTATAATACCTGCCTGAGGCGAACCCGTTGATGTAAAATAGACCAGTATAAAGGCTACAACCATAAACCAAATACAAAGATAGGCAACTATGTACTTCCATGTACCCGTATGCCTGCCCGGAGTGGGTGGCGTTGGCAGTTTTATAAGTCGTTCGTTCTCGTGCGTCATATGTGTCGTTAAATTGGACTAAATTTGGTACTGATTTTTAAATTTTCCCGCCTGAAAAAGAGTGGCCGGGAGATGTGTAAAAAATAGTGAATAGTGGATATTAGATAGTGAATAGTTGAATGGTTATATGGTTGGATGTTTAATAGCCTCTCAGCCATCTATCCACTATCCACTATTTTTATAGCAATATGCTTGCCAAAAACCATGTGTGCATTTATTATGAACAAACATAATAAATTGATACGGCACAGGCATTTCTGTTAAATAAATATGGAAAAGTACCTTATTATCACTTTTATTCTCTATCTCCTGATAACTATTTCAGGATACTGTCTTGAATATCTTAACATCTCTCATCTAAAAAGATACGGGACGTTAATCCCTCAAGAATTTGTGGGGCATATAGATCAGTCCTTACTGAATAAAACACGAGATTATGTTATTGAAAATACAAAATTTAGCATTATTTCATCTGTTTTTCATAATATAATACTTCTACTATTCTTATTCGGGAACCTGCTTAATACATATAATTCCTGGGTTATTTCTCTAAATATGCCTTTTATACTTTCCGGGCTAATCTTTTTTTTGCTTCTGTTCTATGCCGAGACATTATTATCGATACCTTTTGACCTTTACCATACATTTAAGATAGAAAATAAATATGGATTTACAACTGCTACTGTAAAATTGTGGATAACGGATTTTATCAAGTCAACAGCAATATCAACGATTCTCATGGCATTTATAATATCGGCAGGACTCTTTCTTATTCAGATAAGTCCTGATATGTGGTGGTTGTGGGTATGGTGTCTTTTCCTCATTTTTGGTATCGTAATGATGTATGTTTTTCCTTACGTAATAGAGCCTCTTTTTAATAAATTTACCCCCATTGAAGATGATACACTCCGTGAAGCTATTCACAGGCTTATGCAAAAAGTCGGTATACGGGTACAGAGGATTTTTAAGATGGATGCCTCAAAGCGAACGAGACATACAAACGCATACTTTACCGGTATCGGAAAGGTAAAGAGGATTATTCTATACGATACCCTTCTTGAGAAGATGAATAGGGAAGAAATCCTATCCGTACTTGCACATGAAGCAGGACACTGGAAAAAATGGCATCTGATAAAACATCTTATTATCTCAGAGATTATTGCACTCATTGCAATATACATATCTTTTAAAATACTTCAAGGTGATTATCTCATTCATCTTTTTCATATGAAAGACAGCACGTT
Source organism: uncultured candidatus Brocadiaceae bacterium (assembly GCA_964589115.1). GTDB lineage: Bacteria > Planctomycetota > Brocadiia > Brocadiales > Brocadiaceae > JBDIVL01. Next base: position 15,781 of record CAZPUD010000012.1, read on the forward strand.
CTTTGCTAAAGTTGTTATTATTGGCTTTATTTGGTCTATAGTTGCTTTTCCTTTCACTCCTCTCTTTCATTATTTTTCCAGAAGACATGAAGTTGAAGCAGATCAATTTTCATATGAATTAACAGGAAATGAACGGGATATGATAAGCGTGCTCGTAAAACTTTCAAAGGATAATCTCTCAAATCTTCATCCCCATCCTCTTTACGCTGCGTTTTACTATTCCCACCCTCCCGTACTGGAAAGAATAAAAAGCCTTAAGGAAATGGCGAAAAACAGGATTGAAGGTAAAAATACTGCGTAATAAATTTGGGAAAACCCTAACCCGAATGAATCGGAAGAGTAACTAAATGGGATTTACTATTTTAGATTTACGATTTGGGATTTAAAAAATCGTGATTCGTAAATCGTAAATTTTTGCCAGAAATGTAGAAATTATTTTTGGAAGATATTATAGTATCTCTATGTGACATGTCACGCTTTTGTGACAGCACACTTCTGTGGTATGTCAATCTTTATCTTTTCTGTAGGGCGGGCAATACTATTCCCGCACAGCTAACAAAGCCGGTTGCGCATGCGTGTATTTATTGTTAAGTTCGAGATATTTTTTTACATTTCCATTGGATTGCATATAAGAAACATAATACAAAATAAAATTAGAAAGGTCAAATGTGTGTTGTAGATTTTTAGGCGTGTTTATAATATTCAAGGAATTTCAAACCCGTGTGATGTTTCGGTGTGTCCTCACACCGAAACCTGCATGTATGGTAATTTGTTTCGGTAAGAGGACTCACCGAAACATCGTGATGGTAATATGGTGTAACAGTGATTCTTTATGTTCAATTGTATTTAATCACGAAGGGATGTCATGATTATAGCAAAAGACTATAACTCCATAATCTCCCGGTATTTTCTTAATCTCGTATCTTGTTCTAATCTGAACCGCAGCGGCTGATCGCCCCTCCTGCATATTGTGGAAAACTCACACCACTCGCATTTCTGCGTGTCTTCCGTTGGCGAAACTGGAAATACACCGTTACGGATATATTGGAAAAATTCTTGTAAAGTCTCCCAGCATTGTTCTTCACAATCAACCCAATCACTTTCCTCAATAGCTTTTTCCTGTATACCCTTTAGCTCCTTCTTGTTTTCCATATGCTGCGCAACATAAACAAAGGATGACTTACCCAGTTTGATTTGATTTTTAGGAATATGTCCCTCTTTCATTTTTTCATATAATAAATGTTCCGCCATGATGATATACAGTGGGAGCTGTAGTTTTTGACCACGAACGGCAGATTTTATTAAATTCTCTTTAAAAAACCTTCCTGATTTGTAATCAATTACACGAAAATTTACTGTATCTTCTGATACTTTCAAGTCTATACGATCAATCTTTCCCCAAAAGGTTATCTTAGAACTCTCTATTTGATTAAAGGGTACAAATTGTGGATATAGTTTTACTGTTTTCTCCAGGTATGTAGGGATATAACCTGTCTGTTGTATAAACTCAATATCCCATGATATAAACTTTTTTAGAAAATCCAGAATTCTCTCTTTTTCAATTTCCCAAATAATAGGGTATGGGATGGATATTTGCCGCTCTATGTCTTTAAAATGGTTTTGAGCAATTTCTTGTAAAAGTTCTTCGATATTTTGTTTGTTTGTATTTGTGCCAAAGTAATTTTTACATATCAGGATATCATAAAAAATCCTCAAGATATCATGGTAAATATTGCCGAGGTCAACAGATGCTAACATGTCAAATGTTTCTGGTTCTTTTGGAGATTTTAATTTCAACACTTTTCCCATAAAAAATCTAAATGGACAAATACCAAACGATTCCAGTGAGGTAGGGCTGAAACCGTGTCGTATCTGACTTTCCCACCACGCAGATACATCTCCAACAATCCCGTCATAAGCGGTAAGAAGGGATCTGTAACCTTCTATAGAGTTCAGGGCTGATTGTGCACGTGTAAATAAGTTTAAATTGCCCTCGATGGTTTGCATAAAACTAGCAGGGTTTATCCGGCTAAGAGCCATACGAATGCTAACTTCCTTCGGAGTAAGTAAAGATATTTCTTTTCTGCACAGCTTATTCTTAATACCTCGATAAACATAAACCTCGTATTCCGGCTTTTCCGGAAATTCCTTATTTAACACCGATGTACCTCTAAGGCGTTTAATAATATCGAGAAGATAATGAGATAGAACCTTTGGTTTGCCTTTTTCATCGGAACGTTCGTAGAGGAGATAGAGGCGATCTCCAGCGGCATTTAAGAGAAGATAAAAGAGCAGGCGTTCTTCCTCGAATCCCCGAAGTTTTTCCGGAATATAATTTCCCAATATTTCAGAAAGTCTGCGGCGAATATTGTCTCTCAAAAACGGTTCCTCAAAAATAACACGGGGAAACATCTTTTCATTGAGACCCATGATAAATAGGGCACGGAAAGGAATGCCTCGTGATGACAGGGCATCCAATACATGTACTCCTTTATCGTTTTCCAGTCCTATGGGTAATTCCTCTTGTCTGCATGCTTCTATAAGAATATCAATAAATTGATCCTGCGTTACTTCTTCATGTAAACAGTCGAGATTCTGTAAGGTTTGCAGCAATTCTGAAATTTTATCTAATATCAGGAGGTCTCTTCTTTCATCCTCCAGAATTATACCATCAGAAGGTATCCGGATATAAGTATGGAGCAAGTGGGTTATTTTGCTGCCCATAACCCTCCAGGATGCTTTCTCAGGAAGAGAAGACAAATCATTTGATAGTATACGCAGTATATCTTCGAGAAATGTAATTTGCTCTTGGGGGATACGGTCGTATCTTTCCGTTTCCACATCAGATTTTTCCAGGAGTGTTGCTTTAAACTGTTTAAGCCTTGATAGCCAGCGCGTAATATCACCACGAACACCTATTCTCCTGCTGAGAGTGTCCCATATATCCGGGCGCGGCGTAATCCCTTCATAATTAAAGGTAGACATATTGAAGTAGGGTGAACTCAGTAATTCAATTACCATAGGACGGTAATAGTTTTCCCGTTTCAAAATGAGTATTTGAATTATGTATTTTGCCAAAGGATATCTTACCAGAGATTCCCTTGCACTGGTCAGGAATGGGATGCAATTCTCCTTAAATATTTTTTTCACAGCATCCATGTAAGGGTTGATTGTTCTTGCAATTACACCAATCTCTTCCATCTTATATCCTTCATCCACTAATTTAAGGATCTCTTTGGCAACTGCCCAGACTTCATCCCTTTTACCGGAGGTATTTATGACATGGATATTAGAGTCTTTAGTATGTGAATCAACTGACATTTCTGTTTTTTCGGAATTATATTTAGATTCTGGGTCTAAAAGATATGAGAACCCTGTGTTACCATCTGAGTATAATTCGTCTACATCATGTGCTAATCTTAATATGAAAGACTCGAAAAAAGGTTTTATATAGGAAAATGCCTTATGTTTCCTCTGATAGGGCATAAATAACACAGTTGGATATGATCTGAATATTTCTTCAAAAAAATCCTGTTGAGCACCGGTAAGATCATAAAATCCATATACCAGGACATGTTGGAAACTTTTGAGAAATTCAGAATTTGATATGGACACAGCGGCAAGTTGATAAATATCTGAGTAACTCAATATGTTAGAGGCTTTTAACTTTTGTTTGAACATATCGTATATGTATGCAAGTCCGTACAGTTTACTTATTTCCTGGCTTTCAATAAATCCTTCCTGAATAGCTTCCTTTAGGTTACCGGCATCAACATCTGCATGAATGAGATCCCGGAGGGTTTGGAATAAAGCCCGGGCAAAGGTAGATGGAGATTGTGCATTTTTTAAGAGGTATTCACGTAATCTTTGCCGCTTCAAAAGCCCTTCAATAATACATTCGTAAACGACCGGTTGGTGAATAACCTGACCTGTATCCATTCCCGCCCGTCTGCATATTTCACTTGCAAGGATATAGAAGTTCATAAAAGAAACATTTATAAGGGGGATACCGTGCTCCTGAACAAGGAGTTTCTGAAGCCGTGTCAACATTAAATTTGTTGGAGCAACAACTGCCAGTGACATGAAAGGATCATCTTTTTTTAACGTTTGTATGGTATTAACAAACGAATTCTCAAGGGATGAATGGTATGTTCCAATCTTAACGGATAACACGGTTTCCTATAAACTTAAAAACATTTTTAGCGGTTTTAACACTCTTTTAGTGATTTGATATTTTCATCGGTTATTTAATACTATAACATCTATTCATCTATTATTCAGTGTTTTTTCGTCCTTTTTTATTTGTATAATATTTTGCAGTCTTTATTTTTACTTGCAAAAATATGCCTATTAGGTATTATAATACTGTAAAAAGATATGCCAGAGTGGTGGAATTGGCAGACACGCCAGACTCAAAATCTGGTCTCCGTTAAGGAGGTAAGGGTTCGACTCCCTTCTCTGGCATTTTAAAGACTTTTTAGTGAAATATTGAAGCTGCAAGGGTAAATCCTGCAGCTTTTTTTATTCTATTGTCAACGTTATATCATCTGTGATATAATGTGACGCCATAATCTATTATGAATATAAAATTTAAGATATGGATAGAAAAGGATGGTGGTGTGGCCTTCGCAGAAGGAAGGAAAATGCTGCTGGAGGCAGTAGACCGGTTGGGATCGCTCAATGCGGCTGCAAAGGAACTTGGTATGTCATATCGCGCAGCCTGGGGAAAGGTCAAGGCTACAGAAAAGATACTTGGCATAAAATTGTTAGAAGTTACCACTGGTGGGAAAGGGGGCGGCGGGGCATCTTTAACCCCGCATGCGCGCGATTTAGTCTTAAAATATAAAGAACTTAATGATAGGGTATCTCTTTTAATGAAAAAGGAATTTAAACATGTTTTTAAAAATAAGAGGTGATAGGCGCTTTGCTTTTCAATAGTTGACAAAATTTCGATATACCGAGGCATCTAAATTCGAAAATCGGATATCGAAATACGAAACAAATCCTAAATCCGGATGTTTGAATGTCAAAAACATATAGGAACCACAGATTACATAACGTGGAGAAGCCACAACCAAAATAGAACACAGATTACGCAGTTTAAATAGATTACATAGATTAAACGGTTTAAACAGATAAAAAAATCCTTGGTTTCTCTTTTTTGAAATTTGGTCATTTGAATTTGCTTCGTATTTCGTGCTTGGTATTTCGGATTTCATTTTTGCATTGATATCTGTGAAAAGGCATAGATTTTCTTAATTGATTTTGTTGCGGCTGTGCCGCTCCTATGCTATATGGCTAGCAGGCTTCCTGGAACAATCATTAACATCACTTTGGGACAGATCCATGCCCATGTCAATATTTTATGGAAGGATATACCCTTAAGCGTTATTATTACAAGAACTTCCTGTGATGATTTACGCCTCTCAGTTGGTGATACCGTCTATGTTCTTATAAAGGGTACCGATGTTATGATTGCAAAATTCTTTTCAGGGATGCTGAGTGCAAGGAACAGGGCTAAGGGGGTTGTAAAACAGATTATCCGGGGAGATGTTTTGTCAAAGGTTTTTGTAGAATCCCAGGGTGATATACTCCATGCTTTTATTACAAATAACTCCCTTAAGGAAATGGATATTCGGGAAGGCGATGAGGTTATGGCTATTGTAAAATCAACGGAATTGATTGTATCAAAAGATTTTTAAAATGGATTTCGCGACCCCTCTCCTCTTATCGTTAAAACTTTCCTTCGTTACCACAGTCTTATTATTTTTTATAGGTATTCCTCTTGCTTATTGGCTTGCTTTTTCAAAAGCAAGATGGAGGTTTTTTGTAGAATCCATAGTAGCCTTACCTCTTGTTCTTCCGCCAACTGTTTTGGGTTTTTACCTCCTTATGGCCATTGGTGGCAACAGCATTATCGGGCAGTGGTATGAGACCATATTTAATAAACCCCTTGCATTTTCCTTTCAGGGGCTTGTCCTTGGGTCGTTTTTTTATAGTCTTCCCTTTGCTGTACAACCCTTTCAGGCATCTTTTACCGGGGTTGATAAGAGACTGCTTGAAGCCTCGTGGTCGTTAGGCCGGTCCCATTTATACACCTTCTTCTTCGTTACCCTGCCTCTCTCACTACAGGGCGTTATTACCGGTTGTGTACTCTCCTTTGCACATACTCTGGGCGAATTTGGTGTTGTACTTATGATTGGAGGAAATATTCCCGGGATTACAAGGGTTGCCTCAGTAGCTATATACGATGAGGTGCAGTCACTCAATTACCTGAATGCCAACGTCTACTCTGCCATACTCTTATCTTTCTCATTCATAATACTTGTTACAGTTTATTTTTTAAATAAAAGATTTACACGGACACTATGATCATTTAGGAGATTTGTTTTTGCTAAGCATCCGCATAAAGAAGGTATGGAACGGATTCAAACTGGATGTGGCCTTTGAGATCCCTTATGGAGGGATAACAGTATTATTTGGCCCTTCAGGTGTGGGCAAATCAAGCATACTTCGCATTATTTCCGGGCTGGTAATGGCCGATGGCGGAATGATCTCTTATGGAAAAGAGATCTGGTATGATGAGACGAAAGGGGTTTGCCTCCCTCCACAGCAGCGTTCCGTTGGATTTGTATTTCAGGATTTTGCTTTATTCCCGCATATGACGGTGGAAAAAAATGTGGCATACGGAATAAAAGAAAAAGAGAGATTAAATGAAGTAAAGGAACTTCTGTCAATGGTGGGTCTATCCGGTTATGAGCATTATTACCCTGCTCAATTATCCGGTGGACAAAAGCAAAGGGTGGCCCTGATCCGGGCCTTGGCTATGAAACCCAGTCTTCTCCTGTTGGATGAACCGCTTTCAGCCCTTGATTGGGAAACACGCAGGCAATTACAGGAAGATCTGAGGCGTATCATAAAACAGTTTCAGGTGACGACACTCTATGTAACACATGATGTAACGGAGGTGTATAGGCTGGCAGACTTCGTAGTCATAATGGATTCAGGAAAGATCATAAAAAAAGGAACACCGGAAGAAGTATTTTTGGGAAAAAGGTTAAGTACCCGCATTCAGATTGCAGGAAAGGTGGTTGCCATTGAGCCTAACCCGATTATGGTTGCAGTTACTGTTATGCACGGTGACCAACATTTCAAGACCCTTATTGATACTGAAGAGGTGGATAGACTGAATTTGAAAATTGGGGATGATGTTGTTATTGGTGCCAAATCTTCTGATATAATTTTGTTTAAGGTCTTAACACAATCGTAATATTTGATACGAAAATACGGTATTATACCGGATTTTTGTTGAATGGGTGGTTAATAGAGTATAATATTACTCACTATATTTTTATCAATTTCGAAATAGGGTTACAGAAGGGATTATATTACAGAACGATATGGAAAGGCATTTTGATCAGGAATTAGGGGCGCTGAGGAAAAATCTCATTCAGATGGCTTCTCTTGTAGAGACAGCTATTGCCAATGCTGTGAAATCGCTTATCGAAAGGGACAGCGGGCTGGCCAATCTCATTATGCATAATGATGAACAAATTGATGCTTTAGAATTGGAGATTGATAAACAATGCATAGATTTATTGGCGCTACGCCAGCCTTTGGCTATTGACCTCCGGTTTATTACATCATCGGCGAAGATTACGAACAATCTCGAACGCATGGGCGACCTTGCTGTAAATATCGCAGAACGGGTAATTCCCCTGAACCAGGAACCACAGTTAAAACCACTTATTGACATTCCAAGGATGGCCACTATTACCCAGACTATGGTCAAAGACAGTATCGATGCGTTTGTGAACCGGGATACTGAACTGGCGAGGTCGGTTTATGAACGGGACTCCACCGTAGATGCGTTGAATGACCAGATATTCCGTGAACTTCTGACTTACATGATGCAAGATCCGGCAAATATAACACGAGCTGTTCACTTAATACTGATCTCCCGCCATTTGGAAAGGATTGCCGACCACACCACAAACATCGCAGAAGAAGTTGTATATATTGTTAAGGCGAAGGTTGTTAAACACCGTAGCTATAGTATGGAAGAGCATCAGGGTGCCTACAAAAGATAATACCTTATATACCCGTGAGCAGCGTATATCGGTAATAATACTAAACTCCAAACTTTTTCCAGTACTACTGGCATTGGTACCGGTGTGTACCTTTCTAAATGCGCTTTACAATGGATTTGTCTACGATGATATTGGAATAATTGAGGACAATTATTTTATACGGTCATTCCATAATATTTGCAAAATTTTTAGCAAAGATTATTTCCAGCTTTCTCATGAATTAACGTACCGCCCTGTTGTTACCCTCAGCTACTTTATAGATTATGCTGTTTGGCACCTCAATCCCTTTGGATACCATCTTACAAATATCATTCTCCATACGATAAATACTCTCCTGTTGTATTTCTTGTTAGTATGGCTTATACGAATACGTTCCGCCGCGCTGCTGTCATCTTTAATATTCTCAATCCATCCGTGCATAACGGAGACCGTTAATGCCATTGGCTATCGGGAGGATTTACTCGTCGCTCTGTTTTCCTTTCTGTCTTGCCTTTGCCTGATACGGTCAAGCCAGGGATATCTTGCCTCACATGGGAATAAATTTTCTCATCTTTCTTTGCAAGGTGAAAAAACAACAGAAAATAAAAACCAATTTCTACGGGCAAGTACAAAGTGGAGAGTATGGTCTTATTACGCGCTTTCTCTCATATTCTATTTTCTCGGTTTATTTTCTAAAGAAACGGCAGTGGTAATACCGATGTTTATCCTTTTGTACTGGGCTTTGTGTATGCGAAGAAACTTATTCACGACTCATACTATACAGAGGAAGACAATGACCTCGCCTGCCCTTTTATTATCTAACGACTCGAAATCCTTTCAACCATCAAAAAGGGAGTGGTTTTATTATTTTATCAACTACTATCTGGGGTATATCCTGATAAGTCTTTTTTATCTATGGATACGTTTTTCTGTCAGAAAAAATCCATTGGAAGTATCTGTAGGTTACATAAAAGGAAGCATTGCCATTAACTTCATGACGATGGTTAAGATTTTGGCTTCATATATCAAGCTCATGTTCCTGCCGGTTCATCTAAATGCAGATTATACAATTGCTCCTGTACTATATGCTTTCGATACCTCCTTTATTATTAGTGTTATATTGCTCGTCGCTATTGGTATTATTATTTTTAAATTTATAAATACAACCATTTCCTTCCCTGATTCAAGCAGAGACCGTATATATATTTTATTTATGCTATGCTTTTTTATATCACTGCTGCCGGTTTTAAATATAGTACCTATAGGACATATCATGGCAGAACGCTACCTCTACCTCCCTGTTGCCGGATTTTGCGCCATAATAGGTGGGCTTTTGCTATGTCGATTTCCTGTATACAAGCAACAGGAAGAACAATCTGAGAATATTTATAATATCCACGACCCGGTATCGTGCGGTCTCCAAGTTGCCATCCCTAAAGCAGAGCGATACAGAGAGCCGAATAAAATAAGGAATTCTGATTCAGGATTTTCTGAAATTCCTGAACGCACATCAGTCAAGTATGCCATCATTATTCCACTTATATTAATTATATGTGTCCTTTTTACTACAAGGACTTTTTTGAGAAACAGGGATTGGAAGAATGAATATACTTTTTGGACAAAAATTCTGAAAGAACAACCGCAAAATTATGATGCACATAATAATCTGGGAAATTATTTCTACAAACAGGGAAAACTGGATAGGGCAATTTCAGAGTTAGAAACGGCCGTCAGGTTAAAGAAAAATTATCCTGAAGGACATAACAGCCTTGGCACCATGTATATAGATAAGGGTTTCATTGATAAGGCTATTTCTGAATATGCTGAGGCAATAAAGTATAAGCCTGTATTTCCTCAGGCATATTATAACCTGGGAAATGCATATATTAAAAAAGGTCTGGTGGATGATAGCATTATATTTTTTAAGAAGGCAATTGATATGGGTATGTACAATCCGCAGGTATTTAATAACCTCGGTAGTGCATATATGAAAAAAGGCATGACGAACGAGGCTGAGGAACAATACCAGAAGGCATTATCAATCTATAAAAATTTCGCCGAGGTACACAGTAATCTGGGATATATTTATACAGAAAGAGGCGATCTGAACAGGGCTGTCCTTGAACTCGGAGAGGCGTTAAGGCTAGAACCTAACCACGCAAATGCCCATAATAACCTTGGAGCAGCATATTGTCAGCAAGGATTGTGGGATAAGGCCCAAAATGAGTTTTTATTGGCCGTCAGATTTGATCCCAAAAATGCAAGTGCTCATAAAAATATAGGGGTAATCTATTTTACAAGAGGAGATAAACAAAGGGCCGGGGAGCATTTTATACAAATGTTGAAGTGTGACCCAAATTATTTAAAGGATCAAGGCATATTAGCGATTGCCATGCAACTCGGTTTAGTGAAGGAAATAAATCCAAAAGATTAAAAGTCTGATTGTCTGTGTGGCTTACCTATTGGACTGGTTGTTTGTAATGCTTTTTTCACTTCTTGAGTTCCATAAGCATTTGAATGACTGTGTCAATACGCTGATTTAGCTGCGCAATGGCGGTGTCTTGCTTTTGTGCGTTTGTATCAATTTTTTGGATAAGATACCTGAAATCCTCTTCCTGTTTTTTTCTTAATTCCTTTACTTCGGTTTTTACCTCGGAAATTTCACCTTTTATCTCTTTAGTTTCATCCTTTAATTCTTTTGTGCGCTCGTCTACAGCCTGGTATATGAGATCAAGGGTTACTTTTTTGATAGATTTCGTTATAAGATCTTTCATGTTCGTAGTTTTTCTTTAAGATTTACATTATAATAACATGTGCAATCTATTTGTCAAGCTACAACCTTTACTAGAATTTCATCCTCCACTCCTACCGGCTGCCTTAAAATCTCACTCTTATTTTTAAATTTTATCTTTATTCTATAGTCTTCTAAATATTCAGGGTTGATCTTAGTAAACGCCTACCTATCCGCAAACGTTTCAAGGCATTTTCTGGCTTTTATATGGTTTGGATTTATATCAAGGACCGATTGCCAGATACTCATTGCCTTTTCTTTATCTCCCTGTCTGTAATAAATAGTGCCGGTGCTAAAAAGTGCCTCTGCATGGCTGGGCGCTATTGTAAGTGTAATCTCTAATTCCTTCAAGGCACTATCTAAATCACCTTTTTGTATATATGCGTAGCCAAGGTTGAAATGGAAGTCGGGCTGGTCAGGGAATAAATTTACTGCCTTTTTAAACTCTATCAGTGCGCTATCCATATCCCCCTTTTTAATCAGCGAAGCACCAAGGTTGTTATAGGAATACGGATAGGATTGGTCGAGTGTTATTGCATGTCTGTATTCCCGTATTGCATCTTCAAGAAGGCCTTTTTTATCATAAATTGTGCCTAAATTATTATGTACATAAACTTGCTTCGGGTCTAGTCTAATGGCAGCTTGATAGGCCTCCAATGCAAGGTCATATTGCATTCTCGCTTCATAAATATTACCTAGGTTGTAATATGCATCACCATATTGAGGGTCTAATGACAGGGCCTTTTTATAAACAGAAAGTGCATCGTCCTTCTTGCCAAGCTTATTGTATAACACTCCAAGATTGTTATATGCATAAGCAAAATCAGGATCGATAGTAATGGCGTTGTTAAACTCAGCGAATGCATCCTCATTTTGACTTATGGTAAAATAAACCTTCCCAAGGTTATTGTGTGCCTGAGTGTAATCTGGCTTTATCTGAATAGCCTTTTTATAGGCAGGGACTGCCTGATGCAGCAATCCCTTTTTCTCGTATGCATTTCCTATATTATAGTACACAGTGGCATACTGGTTAAATCCGACCTCCCTGGCCTTCTGCAGGGCTTTCTGATAACACTGTAACGCCGCGTCCGGATATCCCTTCTTATTATATTGTGTCCCTAGATTATTATATGTTGTAAAACTACACCACTCACTTCTGGAAGACTTATACCACAGCGTGAATTCGTCTCGCCAGATACCGTTTCTGGTAACTGTTAAGAAAAGAGAAAATATGATGAACAGAATAATTATAGGATATTTTATTGATATTTTCAGTTGTGCCAGTGCAGTTGAAATGAATAAGCAAAATCCGAGGATAGGCAAATAGAGATAACGGTCTGCCATAATATTAGCTAACGGGATAATATTCATTACAGGCAGGATTGATACAAAAAACCAAAGTATGGCGAATACCATAATGGTATATTTTTGCGATATAACTTTATCCTTATCGAATGGGGATGCGAATGATCCTTTATCTATCTTTGTAAATGTCTCATGCTGAGAAGAATAAGAATGGCCGAAAAACATCTTTTTCCCTAATTGGATTGCGATAATGATAATGGATGTTAAGAGAAGAAGTGGAATTAGAAAGGACTGCGTCTTGAATGCCTTTAAGTAGAGAACGTGGTAATCTGCATTAAGGTTTAAAGGAAGGAAGATATGTGTAATATATCTGCCCAAAACCTTTATCATTGTAAGTATATTAACGTAAAAACTACCTTCAGGGTAAACAATCTTTTCCTGGGGATTATGCATGATAAAGAACCTGATAATGAGGTATATAAAGGTTATCCCTATATATCCATAAAAAAAATAAAATGACATTACTTTTGGGATTGCTTTGCAGATATAAAAAAACTTTTTTAGATATAGAAGAAATTTTGATATTAGGCTGCTGGAAAACTGGTTTATTTCCTGCCTGCTTTCGTCCATAGAGACAGCCGGTTTCCCTTGTATTTTAGAATTGAATAACAACTCAAAGGAAAAGATCAGAATAGGCAATACAACTGCGGATTCTTTTGAAAGAAGAGCAAAAAAATATGTGATCAGGGCGCCGGTATAAAAAGAAAATGCGCCTTTAAAAGAAGATGTTATGGACGCTAGCTTGTGGGCATTATATTGAGGGAGAGTAGGGATTGTTTTCTGTTTATCCCGGGATGGATTGTGAAAAAACTGATTATTTGGCTCTATAATCCTTCTTCTCTTACAGAGAAGAAAAAAAATAAACGAGGCGATGAGAAATATCGTTGCAAAAAGATCTTCCCGGTAGCTAATTACATTGACAACCTCGCTGACAATAGGGTGTACCGTAAAGAACAGACACGTCAGGAATGCAATTTTAATATGGGAAGTTTGGTCAGTATGAGACAAAATACCTTTAAACGCCGGCTGTCTGCCGTATTGATGGGATAGTAAAAGTATGAGAAAATAGATGAGTACCACATTTGTCGTGTGCAGTGCGATATTCATAATATGGTATCCCATAGGGTTCAAATGCCATAAAGAGTAATCAATGAAATAGGAAAGTGTAACGATGGGACGGTACGTAAGTTCACCGGAATATTTAAAATAATCGTGTTTAAATAAAGCGGAGAAATTTTCCCAATCCTTGATAAGTCTGTTTTCAACGATAGTAGATGTATCGTCATAAACGAACTTATTTGGTATACAGTTGAGATATGTAATTATTGACAATGCAACGATGACAGAAATTGCTGTAATATGTAAATATACTCTGTTTTTATGCAGCCTATTCATAAGACTTATAATATTACATCTTTTTTTATATTGCCAATAGAAAGTTGTCTGTGATAAACTAAAAACCTTTCGAAACGAGGTTTTTGTCATTGAAATTTTGTATTTTCGAATTTGTTTCGTATTTTGTGCTTAGTATTTCGGATTTCT
>CAZPUD010000013.1:0-28852 GCA_964589115.1 uncultured candidatus Brocadiaceae bacterium
TTGACGAAGGCAATCGAGATTGGCGCAAGTGACGTCCACCTGGAGGTTTTTGAGAAGAATGCACGATTAAGATACCGTGTGGATGGCGTTCTGAGGGAACTTACACCGCCGCCGCGGGAGATTTATAATGCAATTATCTCACGTATCAAGATCATGGCAAAATTGAATATCGCTGAAAAGCGGCTTCCGCAGGACGGCAGGATCAAGATGAAGGTGGCAGGAAAGGAAGTGGATTTGAGGGTATCTATTATCCCTATGAGCCACGGTGAGGGCGTAGTTATGAGGATTCTTGACAGGACCGCCGTTATGCTTGATCTGGAGATACTCGGGTTTAATCAGGAATTTTTAGTAAAGTTCAGGCGTATGATAAACAAGCCCGAGGGTATGCTGCTTGTAACCGGACCCACAGGAAGCGGAAAAACAACGACTTTATACGCCGTGCTCAAGGAGATAATTTCACCGGATATAAAGATTATAACTGTTGAGGACCCTGTTGAATACAGCATGGAAGGCGTAAACCAGATACAGGTAAATCCGCAAATTGATTTGACCTTTGCATCGGGACTTCGTTCAATTCTGAGGCACGATCCTGACGTTGTTCTTATCGGTGAGATAAGGGACCGTGAAACTGCATCAATTGCTATACAGGCGTCTTTAACAGGACACCTCGTTTTTTCTACGTTACATACAAATGATTCAGCATCGGCCTTTACCCGTTTAATGGATATGGGTATGGAAGATTATTTGATTTCATCATGTATCATTGGCGTCCTTGCACAACGGTTAGTACGGAAGCTGTGTCCGAAATGCCGGGAGGCCTACATTCCCGCCGAGGATTTGCGAAAGACAGCCAGGTTAAAGGAAGGAGAATGTTTGTACAGGCCCAAAGGTTGTGATGAGTGTAACAATATGGGCTTTAAAGGCCGGAAGTGTATTGCCGAGTTTTTACTCGTTGACGATGGTATCCGGCGGCTCATCCTTGGCCATAAAGCTTCCAGTGAAATCATGAAAGAAGCTATAAGCAGGGGTACGAAGACCCTGTGGGAGGATGGAATTGAGTCCGTGCGTAACGGAGAAACGACCTTGGATGAGCTGCTGAGGGTATCGTCGGATTCAGAGTAATTAGGCGCTTAGCGTCTCAATATCGATAAAATTTTATCGATATTGAGACGTCTAAATTCTAAATTCGAATATCGAAATACGAAACAAATCCAAAATCTTAATTTTTAAATGTTCGAAACCGGGTTTTTGTCATTGAGATTTTGTATTTTTGAATTTGTTTCGGATTTCGGATTTCGCATTTTGTCTTTTCTGACTCGTTCCCAAATTTCCAGACCGGGTTAAATGAGCATTTTTATCTTTAAAAGTGGGGAACAAGCAGTAATTGTTACCTTATTATTAGTATGCATATTTACAGAACAATGTATTAGTTTATGGAGGGTATAAATGGCTACTTCAATTGAAGAAAGGGTAGCATACCTTGAGGGTAAGGTAGAGGAGCATACTACAGGGTTGCGCGATGTCAAGGAGATGTTTATTCACATTGAGGGCAAGTTTGTTCTTCTTGAACAGAGAATGTTTGAAACGAACAAAAGGATTGATGATGTAAAGGATACTTTATCATCAAGGATTGATGAAACAAACAATAGAATTGATGAAGTAAAGGATGCTTTATCGTCAAGGATTGATGAGACAAACAAGAGGATTAACGAAACAAACAATAGAATTGATGAATTAAAGGATACTTTATCGTCAAGGATTGATGAAACAAATAAGAGGATTGATGAGGCAAAAGATACTTTATCGTCAAGGATTGATGAAACGAACAAAAGGATTGATGAGATGAAAGATACTTTATCGTCAAGGATTGACAAGCTATTTTATTTTATCATTGCCACCCTTGTAAGTGCTTTTGGTTCTCTGATAGGTATTATAGTTTCTATCCTTTTCAGATAAGAACTTTTCTCAAAAACCTTCCCGTATAAGACCGCTCAACCTTTGCAATTTGTTCAGGTGTGCCTTTAGCTACAACCTCTCCGCCGTTATTTCCACCTTCGGGTCCTAAATCAATAATGTAATCTGCTGTTTTAATGACATCCAGGTTGTGTTCTATTACCAGCACGGTATTACCAAGATCGACGAGCCGGTGCAGTATTTTCAAAAGCTGCTGAATATCGGCAAAATGGAGACCCGTTGTCGGTTCGTCAAGGATATAGAGTGTTTTTCCGGTAGACTGTCTTGAGAGTTCCGCGGCAAGCTTTATCCTTTGCGATTCACCGCCTGATAACGACACGCTTGACTGCCCTAGTTTGATATATCCCAATCCGACATCCCTGAGTGTTCTTAAAATACGTTCAATTTTTGGGATATTTTTAAAAAATTGACATGCCTCTTCAACGAGCATATCCAGGACGTCAGAAATGTTTTTATCTTTATAGGTGACTTCCAGTGTTGCCCTGTTATATCTTTTCCCTTTGCATTCCTCACAGGTGACGTACATATCGGGCAGGAAGTGCATCTCTACTCTTTTGGTTCCCTGCCCTTTGCATTCTTCACACCGACCACCGCTGATGTTAAAGCTGTATCTCCCTGCAGTATAACCGCGAATCTTTGCTTCTTTAGTTTGAGCAAAGAGGGAACGGATCAGGTCAAATGTCCTGGTGTAAGTAGCCGGATTCGACCTGGGGGTACGTCCGATAGGAGACTGATCGATCTCTATGACCTTATCAATGTGCTCTATACCGGTGATTTTATCATGTTCTCCCGGCTGCTCATGGCTTCCATGAAGTGATTTGGCAAGGGTGCGATGAAGGATGTCGTTGACCAGGGTACTTTTCCCGGAACCTGATACCCCTGTGATGCAGCAAAAGGTTTTTAAAGGAATCTTTACATTAATAGATTTCAGGTTGTGTTCTCTTGCTCCGCGTATTTCGATAGAGTTCTTCAAGTCTCTGGCCCTTCTTTTCCCGGGAAGCTCAATTCCTAAAACCTGGTTGAGGTACCGGCCGGTTAATGAATCGGGGTTGCTGGAAATCTCTTCTAATGTTCCCTGGGCAACAATGCTGCCGCCCCGTTCACCTGCCTCCGGGCCAAGGTCGATAATATGATCTGCACTGCGGATGGTATGCTCATCGTGTTCTACAAGAATAACTGTATTTCCGTTATCCCGCAGTGCTTGTAATGTCCTTAAAAGACATTCGTTATCTCTTGGATGGAGCCCTATTGTCGGCTCGTCAAGCACATAACAAATACCAACAAGACCCGATCCGACCTGTTTGGCAAGATGGGTCCTTTGTGCCTCACCTCCTGATAAGGTATCGCTGCTTCGCCCAAGGGTTAAGTAATGTAATCCGACATCTAGCATAAAGTGAAGCCTGCTCTGGATTTCTTTTAGGATTTGCTTTGAGATGGCGGCCTGTTGATCGTTTAACTTCAGGTTTTTAAAGAAGTGTATGGCATCTTCAACATTGAGGTCCATAATCTCATGGATAGATTTGTTATTGATTTTTACGGAAAGGGATTCGGGCCGCAGCCTGGCCCCTCTGCAGGTAGTACAGGTTCTGTAGCTCATATAACCGGAAAGGCGTTTAAGAATGCGTTCACTGTCCGTTTTCTCATATATACGTTTAAGGTTCGGGATTACTCCCTCAAAATCCTTTGTACCAAAAAGGAGCGCATCCTGAATTTCTTTTGTTAACTTTATAAACGGAGTGCTTAAAGAAATTGAAAAGGTTTTTGCGAATGTTTTGAGCTGGTTATTATAATGTGTTTGAGTTAGTGATCCCCAATTTTTCCATGCATCGATGGCACCGTCCTTGATACTTGCTTTTTTATCGGGGACAATCAGATCCGGATCAAAATCCAGGCTGTTTCCAAGACCATCGCAGTCCGGGCAGGTACCGTAAGGGCTGTTAAATGAAAACATGCGTGGTGTAAGTTCTTCATAACCTCTTCCACATTCAGGACACGCATAACGTTCACTGAAGATATGGTCTATCCATGATTTTTCGTGTTCCTGGCTTACCAGCATTACCCTTTCTCCAAGTTCTAAACAAGTCTCAATGGAATCGTAAAGGCGTGATTGGATGTCTTTCTTTATCACTAACCGGTCTACAACTACATCAATCTCGTGGGTCTTGTACCGTGCCAGTTTTGGGATTGTTTTAAGATCAATAATGGTATTGTCGACACGCGCGCTCACAAAGCCTTTTTGTAATATCGACTGGAATATTTCCCTGTGTTCACCTTTTTTCCCTTTAATGAGCGGTGCCAGAAGCATGATTCTGCTTCCCTGCGGGAATTCCATGATTCTCTGCACGATCTGGTCAATAGTTTGACGGGAGATGATACACTTGCAGTGATAGCAATAAGGGGTTCCGATTCTTGCATAGAGCAGGCGTAGATAATCATAAATTTCTGTGACGGTTGCTACCGTTGATCGCGGCCCCGGAGGGCACGTGCGCTGTTCTATAGCTATGGTAGGAGGGAGGCCTTCAATATGCTCAACGTCGGGTTTTTGTATCTGATCCAAAAATTGCCGTGCGTAAGAAGAGAGGCTTTCAATGTATCTGCGCTGACCTTCTGCATAAATTGTGTCAAAGGCAAGAGATGATTTTCCAGAACCACTGACACCGGTGATAACGATAAGTTTGTCACGCGGAATATCGACGTTGATTCCCTTTAAATTATGTTCCCTGGCACCGCGGACAGCGATGATATTATTGTTGTGCTGTTCCTGTAAAATATCCTTTTCTTGCAGGTTTTTAACGCCCTCTTTATCTTTCCGCCGTGAAGGGGAGGATAAAGGGATGGTTTGTTTGTAGCTTGTTGAATTACGGTTCATCTTTATCAATAATTTTGTTTATGCCGTTGCGGGGATTTGTACAAAATAATTAAGAGGAAGATTTGAGGGGAAGGCTATCACGGGGAAATACAGTCCAGTCCTGAATAAGTTGTACGAGCAACCTGACTCCAATACCTACAGCGCCTTTTTGGAGATAAGGTTTATTTTTCTCAGACCAGGATGTACCGGCAATATCAAGGTGCACCCAGGGGTATTTTTCAGTAAATTTACTTAAAAAACAGGCGGCAGTTATTGCTCCTGCGTGAGGCCCTCCTGTATTTTTGATATCTGCAATGTCGCTCTTTATCTGTTCCTGATATTCATCCCAGAGTGGAAGCTCCCAAACCCTTTCCCATGATTTTTCCCCGGCCATTCTGACCCTTTTTTTCAACTCTTCATCATTTCCCATCATACCGGTAACAACGTTTCCGAGAGCTACTACACAAGACCCTGTAAGGGTAGCAAGATCAATTACTGCATTGGGTTTATACTTTTCTGCATATCCGAGGGCGTCAGCGAGTATAAGCCGGCCTTCTGCATCAGTGTTTACTACCTCGGCAGTCTTACCTGAATAGAATTTGACAATATCACCTGGCTTGATCGCTGAACCACCGGGCATATTTTCCGTACACGGTATGAGACCGATGACATGCTGTGGTAATTTCATCCTGGATATAGCCTGTACGGCACCCATTACAGCAGCACCTCCCGACATATCGCTTTTCATTTGGTCCATATCCTTAGCTTGTTTTAAACAAATTCCACCTGCATCAAAGGTAACTCCTTTTCCAACCAGAACTATCACATCTTGTTTTTTTGCACGGGCGTTGTATTCGAGTATAATAAATTTGGGTGGTTGGCTGCTACCCTGAGAAACACCAAGCAAGCCGCCCATATTGAGTTTTTTTAGTTCAGGTTTTGATAGCACCGTGCAGCGAATATCCAGTTCTTTGGAAAATCTTTTTGCAGAGTCGGCCAAAGCAGCGGGAGATTTATCCTGCGCCGGCGTGTTAATCAGATCACGGGTAAAATATACAGCATCTGCAATGATTTGCCCGTTCCTGACAGCTGCTTGAACAGATTTTAGTGGTTCTCTGTTTGGTAAGAAGAGTGTAAGGTTTTTGGGCTCTTTCTGTTCTTCCGGCGGAATATTTTTATATTTCTGAAAACTATAGAGGGCGAGTATGAAACCTTCAACATAGGCCTGGTACCATTCACTTGATGTTGTATAGGGAATTTCAGCAGAATCTATTACGCTTGTAACTTTATTGATACCCATACCACGTACCGTGGTGGCTGTAGTACCCGCGGCCTGTCTTATTTTATCCATTGTTATATCTTTTTTCATCCCAAGCCCTACAAGCATGATACGTTTGGCCGGTGTTTTCTCGTAGGTAAATAAGACCGTTGTCTTATTAAGCCTGGCGATAAACTCTTTTTTCCTTATCAATCCAGACACGGCCTTGTTTAATGCATTATCATAGTAGGCCAGGGAACCATCAATCGTTTTGGTATCTTCATATAAGTAAAAAACTACCACTTCTGCAGGCTCTTTTTCAATACTTCCAACTTTTATATCGATATTCATAAATATCTTGCACTGTGTTATAATTTCTGGATTAGAGGTATCTTACGATTATAAAAACACTATCCACGGTTGTCAAGCTATCTTTTATATGTAAGGTTGTTTTTGGGTTGAAAATGGGGATGAAGAATGGCGGAACATTTATAATTTTGAATAGTTGATAGTAGATAGTGAATGAAAATATCTATTATGACTACTAGCGAGGCGAAGCCTCAGATCGATGAAAGGGATTATAAGTAGTTAGCAGTCAGCTATCAGCAATTGGGCGAAAGTTGAAGGCTGACTACTTATCTTATGCAATCCTTTTTATTTTTAAAACTTTACTCATTTGTGAGGGTAAAACTCAAATAAAGATTTTTAACTATTCACTAACTACTATTCACTATCCACTATTTCTTTCCTGATTGCAGCTTAACTGCCAAAACTATATATTATATTTCTTTAAGCTGCAAATCTATGATGTATTGTACATATTCCTCAAGAATTTTTGTCTGTTCTTCTGTTGGTAGTAGACGGTAAGGTACGACGGTATCGTTGATCCAGAAACAAGTATTTTTAATTGTCATACTGAGGTGGAGTATTCGGGGAAGGTGTTCTACAGGATATTTTTTTAAATCTATTCCGTAAATACCAATAGACTCCAGGAATTTTTCGATCATGATTTATCCTTCCTTATATAGATGTAAATATGTCATGTGATGGATATTTGTTGTGAGCACCTTTATTATCGGCATAAATGGTAATTAGTTTAATAAAAAGTATCTGTATTTTTTACCATAACAATTTAGTTTTTTGAAAAATTTCCTGAAATAATAATGTATTACATGCCGTGTAGGGGCAGGTTTCAAACCTGCCCCTGCTTCGTGCAGGAATTCTCAAAAAATAGTACACAGTCAATTTAATTTGTAACGGTATGGGAATATCCAAAAGAGGCATAGCTTGTCATTGCGAGGGTCTTTTTCCGAAGCAATCTCTTGGATACTTCAAAAAGGATTGCTTCGGGGAAAAACGCCCTCGCAACGACGGATACCATATAATCTATTATTAACAATTATGTTGACCATGTACTAGATTGTTACCTTTTACCCAATATAAATGAGTGTCTGATGCGGTACTTGACATTCTTTATGTAAAAGCATATTATTGTAATTATAATCTGTGAAATCTGTACAATCTGTGGTTCCAGTAATTTCTTCTAAAACTCGGCTCATTTGTGAATATAAATCGCATTTAGAGTATTTAATCAGGAAAGGAATAATAGGGTGTGGGATTATTCTGAAAAAGTTAAGGACCATTTTTTCCACCCGCGAAATGTAGGTGAGATTGAAAACCCGGATGCTGTGGGCGAGGTAGGTAGTCTGGCTTGTGGTGATGCGTTAAAATTAATGCTGAAACTGGACGAATCAGAACGCATAGTTGATGTAAAATTTAAGACGTTTGGATGTGGAAGCGCCATCGCCTCTGCAAGCGCTTTGACAGAGATGATCAAAGGAAAGACGCTCAGTGAGGCAGCCAGAATCACCGATGATGATATCGCCAGGTATATAGACGGATTGCCGGAACAGAAGATGCATTGTTCCGTGATGGGTCGTGAGGCCCTGGAGGCAGCCGTTGCCAATTACCGGGGGTTAAAGATAGAAAAACCAATTGAAGAAGGAACTATCATCTGTAAATGTTTTGGGGTAACGGATAATAAGATTGCACATGTAGTTAGGGAGCATAAGTTAACTACAATTGAGCAGGTTACCAATTATTGTAAGGCCGGAGGCGGCTGCAGGTCCTGCCATCCGCAGATTCAGACAATTATAGATGAGGTATGGCATAAAGAAAAAGAAAAGGCAATGATAGAAATGGCTAAGAAGCCCGTTAGAAAATTGACAAATATTCAAAAGATAAAATCTGTACAGGAGACCATAGAAAGAGATATTCGCCCCACACTTCAGGCCGACGGAGGTGACATTGAGCTCATTGATGTAGATGGTGACCGGGTTATGGTCTCTTTCAGAGGAAGCTGTGCAGAATGTCCGAGTTCAAAAGTTACTTTGAAATCTACTGTAGAGGCAAAGTTAAGGGAGCTTGTGACAGATTCACTTATTGTTGAGGAGGTGGCCTCATGACGAGAGTAGTATATGCAGACAATAACGCTACAACAATGGTTGCACCTGAGGTTGTGGAGGCCATGCTGCCTTATTTCACAGAGCACTATGGAAATCCTTCAAGTATGCATACTTTTGGTGGCCAGGTGGCTAAAAAGATTGATACTGCGAGAATGCAGATAGCAGATCTTCTGGGTGCCGACTCTCAAGAGATTATCTTCACAAGCTGCGGTACGGAAAGTGACAATGCAGCAATCTGGGGAGTACTTAAGGCAAATCCTCATAAAAGGCATATAATAACTTCGAGAGTGGAGCACCCTGCTATTTATAATTTGTGTAAGTACCTTGCCCAAAATGGCTATCATGTAACTGAGTTGGGTGTGGACAGCAGGGGGATGATTAATCTAACTGAGCTATCTGATGCAGTAAGAGAAGATACTGCAATTGTTTCTATTATGTATGCGAATAATGAAACAGGCGTAATCTTTCCCATCGAAGAAATCGGCAGTATTGTGAAACAAAAGGGTGCTATCTTCCATACTGATGCTGTACAAGCAGTGGGTAAGATACCTCTAAACCTTTCAAAAAGTACTATAGATTTATTAACACTATCCGGCCATAAGTTACACGCGCCTAAAGGGATCGGTGCCCTCTTTATCAGAAAAGGGACTGCTTTTGCCCCCTTTATCATTGGAGGTCATCAGGAGGGGAACCGGCGGGGTGGTACAGAAAATGTCCCTTCAATTATTGGACTTGGTAAGGCATGTGAGTTGGCAAAAAAGTATATGGCCGAGGAACAAACCTCTGTAAAACAATTAAGGGATAAGCTGGAGAATGAAATACTGAAAAAGGCACCCGATGTGAGGGTTAACGGGCACAGAGAGCATCGTCTTCCAAACACGACAAATTTAAGTTTCGAATTTGTAGAAGGAGAGGCCATATTGTTACTGCTTAATGAAAAAGGAATCTGCGCCTCATCCGGCTCTGCATGTACATCCGGTTCTCTTGAACCCTCACATGTACTGAGGGCCATGGGTGTCCCCTTTACTGCGGTGCATGGTTCTGTAAGATTAAGCCTGAGCCGCTATAGTACTCAGGAAGATGCTGATTATATTATAGAACACTTGCCACCCATTATTAGAAAATTAAGGGAAATTTCACCTTATGGCAGGGAAGCAATGGTAAAAGGACAAACTAGTCAGACATCAGTGAGGGTATAGATTTTAAAGACGGAATTGTGGAGTATTGGAGTATTGGAGTGTTGTTATGAAAAAATCCATTACTCCAACACTCCATTACTCCGTGCTTGTTACACCCAGCAGAAATGTAGGGTGGGCAACGCCACCCTACCACTGACTGCCGATAGTTGATTGGTTCTATTATACAAGCATAGTTATTTCCCTTTTGCCTTCACAATAACATACCTGGAAAAATCACCACGCTTTACCAGCATGAGAATGCCTTTCTCTTTATCTGCTTCACTTAATGCCTTTTTGAAATCTGTTACATCATTAATTTTTTTCCTGTTTACCTCTTTAATGAGGTCACCTTCTTTTATATCGGATACGGCTGCAGGGCTTCCGGGCTGAACGCCAGAGACAATAACACCTGTTTCGTCTTCTATACCTAAACTTTTGGCTAGTTCTTTTGTAAGGTTTTGTACAGTCATTCCAAGTTCTTTTTCAGAAGGTTGCACACCTGGTGCTAAAGCGAATAGTTCTGCCGGTTGTTCACCGATCTTGACGGTTAATTCTTTTTCTTTACCATCCCGCAGTACTTTAACTTTTACTTTTTTACCGGCCCCGGTTTGTGCAACAATGTTACGAAGATGGTTAACATCCCTGATTGGTTTTCCATTGTATTCAATTACGATGTCACCGCGTTCAAAACCAGCTTCTTTCGCAGGAGAATTTTCCTGTATCTCACTTACAAGAACACCTTCTGTTACATTAACGTTAAATGACTTGGCTAAATCAGGGGTAATATCCTGGATAACGACTCCAAGCCATCCGCGTGTAACTTTCCCTTTTTCTATAAGCTCTTTCATAATGATTTTTACCATATTAACCGGTATGGCAAAGCCAATACCCTGGTAACCACCTGTTCTTGTGAATATGGCAGTATTGATACCGATTACTTCGCCGCGGATGTTTACTAATGGTCCACCGCTGTTACCGGGATTTATGGCAGCATCCGTCTGGATCATATCTTCATACTGTGCTACACCTACATTAGCCCTTCCTGTGGCGCTGATAACGCCAACTGATACCGTCTGCGTCAGACCAAAAGGACTGCCAATGGCGATAGCCCATTGGCCAACCCGAATCGAATCTGAATCACCTAATTCTGCAGCAGGTAAATTATTCCCATCTATTTTTACTATTGCAATATCTGTTTGAGGGTCTGTACCGATGACCTTGCCGGTAAATTCCCTTTTATCACCCAATGTGATTTTAAGCTCATCCGCATCTGCTACTACATGGTTGTTTGTTATGATATAACCTTTATCGCTGTCAATAATTATACCTGAACCAAGCCCTTGTATTTGAAATTCACCTTCAGGGAAACGGGGTCTGAAGAATCTGTCAAAAAAGTCATCACCAAAAAAATCCCTGAACTGGTCGAACGGATCCAATCCTTTGTCTTCATCTGGTCCAGGCCTTGATGGAGGATGAAACCGGTCTTCCGGCATCCTTCTTTGTCTTTGCTGGCTGTGTTTAAATGTTTTTACAGAAGTAATAGAAACAACGGCGGGTTTAACTTTATTAACTACATTTTCGAATACATGCTCAAAGTGCTGTGCTATGGTTAATGCTTCTGTATCGGCTTCATTCATCTGCTTTTCTGCCGCACAGAGTGTTGTATGAGGCAGATGAATGCCAATCCCGGCACAAAAACCTAAAACGAGAAGAGGACGAATAAAAGACCTTTCTAACCTGTGAATCATGATATGCCTCCTTCAATCAAAATAAAAGTTTATATCCTTACAGTTAATGTTTTCGTCAAAAATTTACGAATTACGATTTTAGATTTACGATTTTTTAAATCCCAAATCCCAAATCGTAAATCGTAAATCTAAAATCGTAAATCCCATTTAGTTATCTCTTCCGATTCATTCGGGTTAGGATGCATTGTATTTTAGATATAATTCTTTGTCAATATAAATCAAATTGATGTAAATCAAAAAATGATAGGCATTTCTATAATACTTGCATTCTCTCTTCTGCATTGATAAAATATGTTGAAATTTTTATCTCCAATTTATCTTTCATCGATTTATGAGCAGTTATAATTTCGTACAATAGGTTGCTTCTGGTAACATTGATAAATATTAATTTGTTCCAAAGAAATAACTTGAAATAGGAAATATTGTTATATGGAGAAGACTTACAAAATATATGTTGTTATAATTATAATACTCGCAGCATCATTCCTCTCTATTCGAGAAGGTATATCGTCCGATGCATATTTTAACCCTCAAGATATCAAAAGGCAAATTTTACGTGCGATTGATGAGTCTCGGGAGTCCATCGATATTGCAGTTTCTGATATCACATCAAATGATATCCTGAATGCACTTGTTAAAGCGCAAAGGCGGGGTATTCAGATTAGAATCGTAGTGGATAGAAAACGCTCTCTCACGAAGGGCCCTCTATCAAAGCTTAATAAAGATAAGGAATTTGCAACGAGGGTCTTGATCCAAAAAGGGATTATGCACAACAATTTCGCTATTTTTGACTGTAAGCGCCTGGTGACAGGGTCGTATTACTGGAGTGAGAAGATAAGCAAATTTAACAGCTATAATGTTATTTTTACTGAAGAAGCAAAGGTACTGGTAAAGTATCAACGTGAATTTGACCGTTTATTTTACGGGGGGATAACTCAGGACGGTAAAGGTACTGTTTCCACTGTGCGAAAAGAGATCGAAACGGTTGAAAATGAACCACAGGCAATTATCACAAAGGATGTGCTTCCGGAGAAACGTGTTGTAGTATCAAAGTATGGAATAGTTATAACAGAGACAGATGATGGCTACATTGACATGAATTTCGAAGAATTTAATGATATCCTGGGAGTTGCAGGTGATTTGCCTGATGAACAAAAGGAAAGTCTGTGGAACCAATGTGTCGATAAAAGGGTGAAATGGACTGGAAAAGTGAATTATATTGGGTGGAATCTGATGGCAGGATGGATGCTTGGTGTAACCCATGGTGATACGGGGGTCGAAACAAAATTAAATTCCGCCAATAAGGAGCGTTTTTCTAACGTGAAGTATGGCGATACAGTGACATATACCGGAAAGCTTAAATCGCGGGTGACGAGGATATTTCCATATAAACTTGAAGACGGAGATGTACTTAAAATTGAAAATAATGCACTTGTTGAACCGGCCAATCCGGCTGAATTGGCTGCAAATCCTTATATAGTGCCTGTCTCACAAGGGCCTAAAAGGATATTTATTGTAGAGTCTTTCGAGGATATAGACAATATCTTTGGTAAGGGAAGCAGTTTATCGGACGTACAGAAAAATGATACCTGGCAGGATTATAAGGGTAAATATGTCAGCTGGGTTGGACGAATTGCCTATAAAAATGTAAACGTTGCATCCGGTTTGCGGATAGGTATAATGCAGGAAGGCGATGAACATACAGATATAGAGTTAAAGGTAGGCTTGTCAAAAAAGAATAAAGTGTTGAAATTTCAGGATGGCGAAACTGTGTCCTATACAGGAAAATTGATGACTATGTGTGGAAATAATTCACCTTACATCCTGGAAGATGGGGATATATTGACATTGAAATAAAGATATACAGGTCTTTCGCGTTTAGTATCTTCCAAAAATAATTTTGATATTTTTAGCAGAAATACCCAGAATAAATTCTAATATCGAAATACGGAACAAATCCTAAATTCTAATGTTTGAATGTCAAAAACATACAGGAACCACAGATGACACAGATTTCACAGATAGAAAATCTAAAGTTAGTAGACGAGTAAATGGGTGGACGGGTAAATGGGCATTTAACCCATCACTCATCTACTCATCCACCCATCTGCTCCTCGTCCATCGTCTCTCGTCCATCGTATTTTATATCTGTGTCATCTGTGAAATCTGTGGTTTCATGTCTTTTTGAATTTTGGTCATTTGAATTTGTTTCGGATTTCGTCTTTTCCGGTTCACTCGGATTCAGGTTTCTAACCATAATTCTGCTTAAGGCAGAAGGAGGACTACCATGGCAAAAAGGTCAATTACCATACATGGTGTTATTTACATTCTGATCATTTTGCTGCAAGGAGTATCGCTTGCGGCTGAAAGCTATGAGGATGCTCTTAATAAAGGAAATGTTCTCATTCGCAAGCAGATGTACGAAGAAGCGCTTAATGCTTATGATATGGCCATCCGGATTAAACCTGATGCCTTCGAAGCGTGGTATAATAAAGGTGTTGTGCTCGACTACTTCAGTAAATATTCCGATGCCGTTGAGTCATTTGATAAGGCGATTCAGTTTAAGCCGGATTATTATGAAGCATGGTATATGAGAGGGAGGACGCTGGATCACGCTGGCAGATATGATGAGGCTATCAGGTCTTTTGATAATGCCCTGGAAATAAAACCCGATTATATTCCAGCATTGTATAATAAAGGGAATGTATTAGACCATCTTGGAAAAATCGATGCGGCTATCGAAACCTATGATCGTATTATAGGGATGAATCCTGACGCATATGAGGCATGGAATAACAAGGGTCTGGTAATGGCGAAGGTTCCGGAAATGCGGGATAAGGCATTAGAAGTGTACGATAAGGCAATTGCAATTAACCCGGAATATTATGAGGCCTGGATTAATAAAGGCAATTGTTTTGTCAGACTGCGCAGGTATAAAGAAGCAGTTGATGCCTATGATAAGGCAATTGAAATAAAGCCAAAAGAACATGCTGCCTGGGCTGATAAGGGATTTACCCTTGCAGATCTCGGCAAGCATGAAGAGGCTGTTTATGCCTTTAGTAAGGCCATAGAATTAAAACCCGATTCTTATGCTGCCTGGAATGGAAAGGGACTTGCGCTGGATGCCCTTGGCCGGTATGAGGAAGCCCTTGCTGCATATGAAAAGACAATAGAAATTCAGCCGAACTCATATGGTGCATGGACGAATAAGGGACTGGCCCTGTCCCGCATCGGAAAACATGCAGAGGCTGTTTTGGCATATGAGGAAGCGTTGAAGATACAGCCGGATTCTTATGAGACTATGACGAACAGGGGAGGGGAGCTGTTTTGGCTGGGAAGATATGAAGAGGCTATAAAGGCTTTTGATGATGCCATAAAGATAAAACCGGATTACCCTCAGGTATGGAACAATAGGGGATGGGCTCTTTTACGGTTGGGCAGGTTTATGGAAGCTGTAAAGTCTTTTGATAAAGTAGCGCAGATAATTACCGATGAAGAGGCCGCAGGTATACCGCGTTTGGCAAGAGTCAAATACGAGGCACTCAGTAATAAAGGGCTTGCCCTTGTACAACTCGGTAATTACGAAGGGGCTGTAAAGGTATTTGATAAAGCGATAAGTATAAAACCGGATGTCTTTAGCTTGTGGATAAATAAAGGACTTTCTCTTGTACAATTGAAAAATTATCGGGAGGCCTTGAATGCCTTTGATAAGGCTGCGACGTTGAGCGGTAACGTGTATGAGGCATGGAACCATAAGGGTTATGTGTTTGAGGAAATGGGGAGACAGCAGGAAGCACTCAACGCTTATGATATGTCCATACAAATTAAACCAGATTTTGTTGCTGCTTTAAATAATAAAGGGCTCTTGCTGGATGTTATGGGAAGGCATAAAGAGGCAATAGAGACCTATGATAAGGCATTAAAAATAAAACCGAACTTTGATGCAGCATGGTTCAACAAGGCGTGTGCGCAGGTACTGGTCTCAAATGAGGAAGAAGCGGTGCGTTCGCTGGCAAAGGCTATCGAAATAGATCCGGGATATAAAAATTTGGCAAAGAATAATCCGGATCTCTCAAAATTGAGAGGAAATGCCAGTTTTGAGAGGATTGTAAGCGAGTAGAAACGACATGTTCATTGAAAGATGAAAAATATACAGGTCGTAAGTCTATAATTGATATGGAGTGATGGAGTAATGGAGTGTTGGAGTAGTACACTGTCAACATAATTGTTAATAATAGATTATATAGTATCTGTCATTGCGAGGGCGTTTTTTCCCGAAGCAATCCCTTTTGAAGTACCCAAGAGATTGCTTCGGGAAAAAACGCCCTCGCAATGACATGCTATACCTCTTTTGGTTATTTACATACCGTTACATATAATATTGACAGTGTAATAGTTGGAGTGACGGAGTTTTTTATAACAATATTCCAATACTCCATTACTCCAAGTCGAGTATTTTGGTTGTGGCTACGCCGGGCCAGGAATGATGGGTTTTATCTCAACCCAACCTATATTGACCCTAAGCTTTCTGGAAAGTTAGTTTTAAAATTTTTTTCGTTTGAGGGGTGATTTTTACTCTGTTATCGATGCATACTCCAATAACCCAAATGGGCTGATTGTTCATTACAATAATCGGAATGGTATCACGTTCTTCTAAGGGAATTTTTTTATCAATAAAGAGATCTTTAATTTTCTTGTGACCTTGAATGCCTAAAGGTGAGATCGTGTCGCCGTTTTTGCGGAACCTTACGGCAACAGGCATTATAATACTCTCCAGGTCAAAAATTTCTTCATCTTTCGTCTTTGTTTTTTTGTATGCCTCTAATGGTATATCCTGAGCATCAAAGACCTCAGATATTAACTGTCCTAAAGGATAAAGGGATGTTATTCCGGGAATTTGGATGATAATTTCGGATGATAATGGTATGCATGGTTTATGTAGAGGTTCTTTTTTGAAATAAAGTATACCATGCTCATGCCATAAATGGAGATTTCCTGGTAGCCGGAGATGCCTCCCTTTTCCCGTCCTGCTTATTTCGCCGACAATCTTTGCATAATGGTCAAATGTAATTTCCTTTAACGGGATTTGCATTGTATTTAATATCTCCTGTGATACCAGGTATTGTAATATCTTAGGTTGCTTTGATAAAAAATGGGTATTAATGATATATAAATTTTCATTACTATCTATCGTAGATTCTTTTAATATCTTCTTCGCTTCTAAAGATACATACTCATTATTGGTATTGAGGATTTGGCTTAACTGTATAAGGGTATTTTTGATATTTGGATTATATTGGTTTTCCAATAAAGGGATTAACTCAAGCCGTATCTTGTTTCTAAGGTATATTGTCTCATAATTAGATATATCTGTTCTGTAATTTAATCCCTCTTCCTCCAAATACCCAATAATTTCCTGTCTCCAGGTAAAGAGGAGGGGGCGGATAAGCTGTACTTCGGAATTTTTTGTTAATGGACGTTTTACCGGTATTCCTCCGAGCCCCAGTATGCCGGTTCCCCTAATGATTCTGTGAAGCACGGTTTCTACGTTATCATTAGCGTTATGTCCGACTGCTACAAGGGAGGCATTATACTCCAGGGATAACTCCGTAAAGAATTTATATCTCTCTCTCCGGGCAATTTCTTCAATTGAACCTTTTGTTTGATCTGCAATTTCTTTAATATTCCTGCTTCTCAATATAACAGGAAGGGAAAGATTTTTTGCTAAGTTTTGTACAAATTGCGCATCCTCCTCTGAGGACATACCGCGAAGTTGATGATTAAGGTGGGCAACAAACAAGCGTAAACGAAGGCCTTTCGATAAATTAATGTAATGAAGAATTTTCAGCAGGGCGACAGAATCCGGTCCTCCGGACACTGCAATGATAATAGAGTCTTCAGGTATGATAAGATTATATTCGTTTATAGTCTTAAAGACCTTAAAAGATAGTTTGTTTAATCGCATAATGTGAACTATATCTATTACATTTGGTCAAGTCAAGTTTTAGAAATAGATTGACTTTAGTTTTTGGGTTCGTAAAATATTCCTTATTGTTACTTGTGAATTACCTAACCCGAATGAATCGGAAAAGAAATACAGTGGAAACTGTTTAGTGTTTTCTGTTTCCAGTTTAATGTTTGGGTTCAAACTCTAAACTCTAATATTTTTACCTAAAATGTTAAAAAACAAATTTTAAGACACTAAAAGTTAATATCAAAATGAGGACATCTGGAATACTTTTCTCTGGTATAAGGCTATTTCTTCTGATCTGCATTTTTCAAGGTGCGCTCTTCACTACCCATGCAATATATTCTGGTGAAGCAGAAGGAAATAAAAAAATTTTACCTATAGATGTAGCTGGAATCGAACTGGATGTGGAGCTGGCAATTACTTTTGAAGAGCACATTTTAGGTTTAATGTACCGTGACAGGCTAGGAGATGATGAAGGGATGTTGTTTGTTTTTCCTGAAGAGGATATTCTCTCTTTCTGGATGAAGAATACCGGCATACCACTTTCAATAGCTTTTATTAAGGCTGACGGTCGAATCACACAAATAGAATCTATGGAGCCCTACAGTTTAGATAATCATGTCTCAAAAGAAAAAGTTAAATATGCGTTAGAGATGAAAGAAGGATGGTTTCAGGCTCATAATGTAAAAGAGGGTGATATAGTAAAGATACCTTTAAACGCGGACAGGAAAAATAAAAATTAAATAACGAGATATTTAATCATGGATATAAAGAAGGTGATAACAATTATGTATATATGGAAGCTGCGAATGATTAATATGTTTTTACTATGTATTATTTTTTGCATTTTACAGGGATGCGGGAAGGAATTACCACAGACACAGGTAGAAGAATCTACAACATCCGATAAAAAAGGGCATAAAGAGATTGGGTTATCCCTTTATGAGAAAGGAAAAAATAGGGAAGCAATAAAAGAGTTTAAAAAAGCTATCGCAGATAATACCGCAGATGCAGAGGTATATTATGCGTTGGCCTCCGCATACTATGATGAGGATATGATAAACGAGGCGATACAGGCGTATAAAAAGACTATAGAAAGTGAACCTGATCATGGAGAAGCGCATTTTGACCTTGGACTTCTCTATATAGATGAAGGGCTGTGTGAAGAAGGGATTGAGGAGTTAAAAAAGGCATCAGAGATTGATCCTAATGATACGGAAATCTCTTATTATCTTGGAGATGCATATTATGAATGCAACAGAACAGAAGATGCTATAAAAATATGGGAGACACTTTTGAAAGACAATCCTGAAGATAGTATTCTTCATTACAATCTTGGTGCTGCTTATAAAGATAAGGGGATGCTAAATCAGGCAAAATCCGAACTGGAAAAAGCAGTTGCAATTGATCCAAAAGATGATGATGCAAAAGAGTTATTGAAGCAACTGAAATAGACTTAATAATTCATAAATCAAAAACGTACAGTCCTAATTTAAATGATATGGTTATGACACAGCCAGCTAGCATTACTAACGAGAAAGATGGTTCTGAAATGATTTTCGTGCCGGAAGGCGACTTTATTATGGGTGAGGATCGGAAGGTTGTATATGTTAATGCCTTTTATATTGATAAATTTCCCATAACAAATGCTCAATATAGGAAGTTTATTGAAGAAACCGGAGCAAAAGAGCCTCTTTTTTGGAGCAGCGAAAGATTTAATAAACCCTTACAGCCGGTAGTTGGTGTTAGCTGGAACGATGCTTTTGCTTATGCTAAGTGGGCTGGTAAAAGGCTTCCTAAGGAAATGGAGTGGGAGAAAGCTGCACGTGGAGTTGACGGAAGAGAGTATCCCTGGGGAAATATACAGCCGGATTCTACGAGAGCAGTTTTTAATTTAGACCCAAACACAGGTGCCCCATTGCCAATAGGTGATCGGAAGGAGGGCGTGAGTCCTTTCGGTTGTTTTGATATGGCCGGTAATGTGTGGGAATGGTGTGAGGACTGGTATGAAGAAGGAAAGTTCCGTGTTGTTAGAGGCGGATCATGGGTAAACCATCATTATATTTTGAGAAGTGCTTATAGGAGTTGCAGTTATCCTGAAGGTAGAGATAATAATGTCGGTTTTCGCTGTGTTAGAGATGTTATCTCTTCTTGATACCCAGCGCATTAAGAGAAAGCCTTATATCATATTTCCCGTCAAATTTGAATTCTTCATCGAAGACCTTTTTTAGACTATAAGTATTTTTAAAATCATCCTTCGTATCTGTTTCTGTCTTACCCATAAGGCCTCCTTCTACCAGGTTAAAGACGATATTCCCGAAATCTTCATCCTGTTTTATACCCCATTGTTCAAATACAGTCAGTGCCATGAAACCAAACTGGTTTAACGCATACTTTCTGATACCTTCCATAAGTTGTTTTCCGGTTACATGACGGTCCAGGTCGGTTGTTTTATATTGATTTTTTCCTAGCATATTTATGGTATAATCAAGCGCCTCAAATACGAATTGATAAGCTTGTACTGTATAGCGAGAATCTTTTTTTATAATTTCTTTTATCTTACTCCAAGTCTTTATCATAAATTTTTACTCCAGGTGTTTACAATAGTTAAATCAGGCCTTCGGTGGCTTTTAACCTCTCCTCTAAAAAGAGGGGCCGGAGGTGTTAAAAACAAGTTGATAGTGGATAGTGAATAGTGGATAGATAGCTAAATGGCTATTAACCATATAATCATTTAACTATTCACTAACTACTATTCACTATCCACTTTTTATACACCTCTTAGTCCACTCTTTCTAGAGGGGAAACCAAGATTGAAATTCCTTATACGTCAATTTAGGTAAAGCCTTAAACCGATAAATGAGCCGGAGAGTCAATTCTTGGAAATAAGGGTTTCCCCTTTCTAATCACAGTTCCTTCCTTAAATTCCTGCTGAATCTTTAAGCAGATTGGCTGATTATCTGTTAAAATTCCAAGCTGTTTTTGAATCTCAACAGCGGTTTTAGGCATAAATGGATAAACAAATACAGAGATATCTTTGATCGCCATAGCTAGTGAGATCATAACTAAGGCCAGTTGATGCCCTGTAGTGCTTGTTTTTGCCAGCAGCCATGGCTTCTTATCCTCTATAAACTTGTTGGCAAGTCCTATAAATTCCCATATAACCTCAAGTGCTTTGCTAAATTGGAGGTCATCCATTTCGTGATCTACTTTGTCGTAGGTATCCTGTGATGCTTGTCTTAATTCTTCGTGTGTACTATCTGTTTTTGGAATGACCCCGTTAAAATATTTTTCAATCATTGTCAATGTGCGCTGCAGCAGATTACCGAGGTCATTGGCCAGGTCGGAGTTTATTCTATGAACAAGGGCGTTGTAAGAAAAATTTCCATCCAGACCAAAAGGAACCTCTCTTAAGAGAAAATATCGGTAAGCATCCGTACCATAAGATTGAATAATTGTTGATGGATTTATTGCATTTCCCAATGATTTTGATATCTTTTTGCCTTCAATTGTCCACCAGCCGTGCGCAAAGATCTTGTGTGGTAAATTTATTTTCAATGACATAAGGATAGCTGGCCAGATAACACCGTGAAACCATAAGATTTCTTTCCCTATGATATGTACGTTTGCCGGCCAGTATTTTTGGAATTTTTGTATATCGCCATTATAACCCAGGGCAGTAATATAGTTTAAAAGGGCATCAACCCAGACGTAAATAGTATGAGTCGGATCCATGGGAACTTTGATACCCCACTCTACAGCAGAACGGCTTATACTGATATCCTCGACTTCAGATCTAATCCTGGAAAGCAGTTCATTCCTTCTCGATTCAGGTTTAATGAAATCGGGATGTTTATCATAATACTCTAAAAGGTCTTTCTTGTATTTAGATAACCTGAAAAAGTAGTTTTTCTCCTTTACCTTTTCGACGGTTCTTCTGCATTCCGGACATTTATTTTCTTCAAGTTGTGATTCAATCCAAAAACTCTCGCAGGGAATACAATACCAACCCTCGTATTCTCCCGGATAAATATCTCCATTCTCAAAGATCTGTTGGAAAATTTTTTCAACGCGGCGGCAGTGCCGCTCTTCTGTTGTCTGTATGAAGTCATCGTTGGAAATATCAAGCTCATTCCACAAAGCCTTGAACTTTTCAACTACAGTATTGACGAATTCTATTGGGGTTTTGTTACAGGCTTGTGCTGCTTTTTGTATTTTTTGCCCATGTTCATCCGTTCCCGTTAGAAAAAAGACATCGAAGTCTCTCATTCTCTTATATCTGGCTAATACATCAGCAGCAATAGTTGTATAAGAATGCCCGATATGCGGTACGTCATTTACATAATAAATGGGTGTTGTAAGATAAAAAGTATGTTTACCCAAGTTCACATCCCTTCTCACAAGTCTGATTACATTCACTTTCCTTTTCCTTCGGGGGTTCGCTTACTTTGTCTACGATATCTTGAGCCGGAATGTTTATTTTACTTCCATTGTCTAATTCAATGGTGACTTGCGATCCTAATACATCATAATTGACAACCTCTCCGATGCCTTTCGCAGTGCGGACAACAGAGCCTTTTTTGGGCAAGCTGCGTTTTAAATCCTCATAGACCTTATCCTCATAGCGGAGACAACACATGAGACGCCCGCATCTTCCCGATATCTTGGAAGGGTCCAGGGTTGCCTTTTGATTCTTTGCCATTTTCATGGTAACCGGTTCAAGGTTTTTCAGAAAAGATCTGCAGCACAGTTCCCGTCCGCAATGTTCATAATCAGCCAGGAGCCTGGCTTCATCACGGACACCAATTTGTTTCATTTCTATGCGTGCCTGATATTCTTTTGCCAGGTCTTTTACAAGTTCTCTGAAGTCAACGCGTCCATTTGACAGAAAATAAAAGATAATCTTTTTGGTGCCAAACAGGTGTTCTACGCTGGCTAATTTCATAGTAAGCTTGTGGTCTCTTATTTTTTTCTGGCAGAATTTGAATTCGGCAGGGATTATTTCATCGTTTATCTTTTTCTGTTTTTCTCTATCATCGGGAGTGGCTTTGCGCAGAACTTCTCCAAAATTTTCTACTGGAGCATCATCCGGTATTTCTCTGATCTTTGCAATGACCTCACCAAACTCTATACCACGATTAGTACGAATGACAACTTGATCGCCTTTTTTGAGTGAATTAAATGAGGCGAAAAAATCAGACGTAATTTTTAAGATTCCATATCGAATAGTTAAAATGTGTCGCATGAAAATGAATTTAAAAGAAGAATACTTCTGTTTTTGCAAAGCAAGATACGAACTAATGATAGCAATTCTATTATACCTTGTCAAGTTCCCGAGTTTTTACGGCTGTAATTATGTATAATAATTCCAATAGATTACAGTTGCATTATCGGTTTAAAATATGCTATCATCCCCTTCTAAAAAATTAAAAAGCGGTTTTCTATGAAATAATTACTGGCTCTTTTTGTGAGGAAAAGGCTGTTTGTGTGTGCCAATATTACACATGTGCCAATGTTAATTTATACCTGTTTCCAAACGTATATGATTTAATCTGAAAGACTGAACCAACCTTAGTCGCTGCCAAAGGCAGCCTACCCTGACGTATAGGAATTTCAAAGTTTTTCATTATGCCCTTAACACACCCCTAACCCCTCTCAGGAGGGGAATTAGAGAAGTCCCCTCTTGGGAGGGGATTTAGGGGTGGGTAATAGGGGTGGGTAAAAAGTCGTTTGGTTTTGTCTTTTAAAAACCCAACCTAATTTAACCTGTATATACAGGAGATCCTTAAATGAAATTAAAAATTATTTTGTTTATATGCCTTATATTGTTATCTCTTAAAGAGGACTTAGCTGCTTCAAATAATTATAACATGAAACATGGTAATGTACTGGTTGTTTGTATAGATTCATTATGTGCGGATCATTTGGGTTGTTATGGGTATGAAAGGGATACAAGTACCTGCATAGACGGGGTGGCAAGAAGCGGGATTTTGTTTAAGAATGCTATTTCCCAGGCACCATGGACAAAGCCTTCCGTAGCTTCTCTATTTACATCTATGTATATGTCAGTTCATAATGTATGGTACAGCTACAAGGATACCGAAAATTTTGCAATAAGCTGCAAACTGAGCAGCGATATTGTGACCCTTGCGGAAATATTGAAAATCCATGGATATGAGACTGCCGCTTTGGGGCAAAAGTTCCATCTCCGGAAAGAGTTCGGATTTAAACAAGGGTTTAATGTATTAAATATGAGGTTAGGTAAATCCGCCAATATCACAAAAACTGCAATTTCGTGGCTTAACAATAAGCGGCCGGACAAATTTTTCATGTATATTCACTACGATGATGCCCATTTTCCTTATGCACCGCCAGATGATTTTAAGATGTATGATACCTATAAAAGTAATGCAAACGTAACGGGTGAAAATTGTAAGCCTATTCGCAAAGGTGAGATAAAATTGAACGAAGAAGATGTTAATCATATTGTTGCATTATATGATGGTGAAATAAAGAGTGTAGATAAGAAGATAGAGACGCTTTTGAGTCAGCTTGACCAAATGGGATATGGTGATAATACTTTGGTTATTATTTTTTCAGATCATGGAGATGAATTTATGGAACACGGGGGAGTCGGGCATGGCCATACGCTTTATGACGAGTTGATTCATATCCCATTGATTATGAAAGGCCCCACTATTCCAAAGAACATCAAGTCAGATGGATTGGTGCAGATCATAGATGTTGCACCAACTATTTTAGATATATTGGATTTGGATCCTCACAGGGAAATGGAAGGGAAAAGCCTTATTCCACTCATTTTTGAGGCAAAAGAAGTTAATAATTATGCTTATAGCGAACAGAAAGGTTATAACAATGAAGACTTTTCCCGTGCAATAAGGACAAAGAAATGGAAATTAATAAGAAATTTTAGTAAAAAACAAAATCTCCTTTTTGACCTGGAAAAGGATCCGGGTGAATTGGTAAATGTAAAGGATCAATATCCTAAAATAGCGACCGAACTGGAATCACAGTTGTTTGAATGGTTAAAAAAGGTAGAAAAAAAGGAGAACGAGCTTCAGTTTCAGGGAACTGTAAAAATTGATGAAGCAGCTAAAGAAAGACTTAAATCCCTGGGATACGCAAATTAAATACCTTTATATCTTGTTTGTTTTCACAAATGATCAGGTTTTAGAGTAAATTACTGTAACCACAGATTTCACAGATTACACAGATAAAAATCTAAAGTTAGTAGATGAATAGATGGGTAAATTAGTGAATGGGTATTTAACTCATCTACTCATTTACCCATCTACCAAAATCTGTGTAATCTGTGAAATCTGTGGTTTCAATCACTTTTATCGGTCTGAGGCTTAGCCTCGCTAGTATTATATGAGGTTAATAAATGAGAAAGTTTTTAATCTGTTTGTCTGTATTACTATTTTCCACCGCATTTGAGAATTCGGTGCACTCACAAGATTTGGCTGATAAGCTAAGTATGCTGGAAATTGTTATTTCAAATCTTGTAACAAGGGTTGAAGCCTTAGAAAAGCGTATAAATGCACTAGAAAAAAATATTTCTTCAGGCACCCTCAAGGTACCAAAAAGGGGAATTCCAGGTAATGAGACCTTGAAGCCTTCCCAACCTTCTTTAAGAGATGGGTTTGAGGATATTGGAGATGGATTCTTCGTAAGAAACGTGCGTTTTAACCCATTTGGCAGTAACGTGCTATTTACAGGAGAAATGGCTAACAGGTCGGAAAAGAACTATAGGTTTGCAAAATTCAGTCTGGAGATTTACGACGACCGCGATCTGTTGGTTAAGAAAGAAGAATTTACGATACCCGATATCCCGAAAGGCAGCATAAAGCCTTTTGAATCCATGATCATAGGCGTGGAATCAAGTCTTATTCAGAGATACAAAATAAGTATGGCTAAATAGAGGCTATTATGACAGGTTTATTGTGTAATCTGCTAAAAGGAGTTCCAGTTGTACGAGAAATACTGGGGTTTGAATGAATTACCATTTGAGAATGTGCCAGACCCTCGTTTTTTGTACCGCTCTACCCAGCATGATGAGGCCCTGATGAGACTTCTGTATGCCGTTAAGGCGCAAAAAGGGGCTGCTATGCTGTCCGGAGATGTGGGATGTGGCAAGACTACAGTAAGCCGTGCTTTTGTACAAGAACTCTCATGTGAGGAGTATGAGGTTGGTATTATAGCCAATCCCAGCCTGGCTGCACTGGACTTCCTTAAAGAAATTCTATATCAGCTTGGTATTGAAAAGACATCTGAGTCAAAACCAGAACTGCTGCGTATATTAAATGACGCCTTGCTTAAAAATCTGGCACAAAAGAAAAAGACTGTACTGATCGTTGATGATGCACAGGCCATAGAAGACGTTGTAACATTTGAGGAATTACGGCTGTTATTGAACTTCCAATTAAATGATCAATTTTTACTAAATTTAGTACTTATAGGACAGCCGGAACTGAGAGATAAGGTTGTTAGGATACCTCAACTAGACTCAAGGATATCAATTAGATATCATTTAAGACCAATGGATTTGAAAGATACTGCGCAATACATATTGTTCAGATTAAAAGTGGCAGGGATGCAGAGAAATATTTTCACAAAGGAGTCTATTGAGAACATCTATGATTACACAGGAGGTGTACCGCGCAGGATAAATAACATTTGTGATCTCAGTTTATTGGTTGGTTTTACCAAGAAGATAGAACTAATCGATTCAAAAATTATACAGCAGTTAATTGATGATGCAAAATAGAGGTAAAAGATGGCAAGACTTTCGGATTTAATCAAACAGGGAAAAATACCTGAAAAAGAAGAGAAGTCCGCCAGGGATGAGAATGATCAAATACGGATTAGAGATATTTCAGAGTTAAAGGGAAAGAAAGAGGCTGTTCTTGAAGAAAAAAAGGACTCTGCAGGATTAGAGGAGACAGCATTTCCCAGTGAATCCCATGTAAAGAAAGAAGAGAAAAAGACACTGACAGGACTGGAAGGTTTTGAATTTCCGAGTGAATCAAAGGCAGGGACAGCCGAAAAAGCCGGCAGGCCCGTGTATGAACAATCTTTGTTTCCTGTAGAAATGATAGAAACAAAGGGATCTCTTCCTACAGAAGCAGGAATTGCTATCCGCGAAGAAGAAAAAAAGGAAAAAACGTTTTTAGATGTTTATGATGAACTTTATGAATTCGTGGATGAGGTTTTTCGTGCTGCTAAGACGGGACAGAAATTTAGCGTCGATAAGGGTACTGCACTTATTACCAGGATTATTGATACACCGGACGCCCTCGAAAATCTCCACAGGAAAGCTATTTACAGGAAGGATCTTAAATACGATCATAAAGTACATGGAATTAATGTGGCAATTTTTGCCATAAAGATAGGTATAGGTCTCGGGTACGAAAGGGACCGGTTAATCGAATTGGGTTTAGCAGCATTAATTCACGATATCGGCATGTGTAAGATTCCGGATGAAATAGTAGGCAAGGAAGGGCAACTGACAGATAAAGAATATGCGCTGGTTAAGAAACACCCGCAGTTCGGATATGATATCATATTTAATGCCTTAGGTGAAAAATATAAGTGGCTGGCAATTGTCGTTTCCCAGGAACAGGAGCGGGAGGGAGGTCAGGGCTATCCGTACGGACTTATGGGCAGCGAAATTCACGAATATGCTAAGATAATAGGTATGGTAGATGTTTATGAGGCCCTAAGCCACCCGCGTCCTCAACGAAAAAGATTTCTACCTTATGAAGCTACAAAAGTTATTGTTAACTCATCAAAGAATATGTTCCCTCATAGATTAATAAAAGTCCTTATTACCAAATTATCATGTTTTCCTATAGGAAGTTATGTGATTCTTAACTCAAAGGCGATCGGGAAGGTTGTAGAAACGAATGAAACCTCGCCTTTACGGCCGGCTATTGAGATATTATATGATAGTATGGGAAAAAAACTCACAGAAAAGAAGATTGTTAAACTACAAGAGACGCCCTTATTGTATATTACCGATTCTCTGTTTGAAGAGGATTTACCAAAATAAATGTAATGCAAAAATTCAAAAAAAGGCCGAATCTCATAGTTGAAGAAATAGAAGATGAAATAATTATCTACGATCCTGAAACCCAGAGCATGCACCACCTAAACCCCACAGCAACTGTTATATGGGAACTCTACGATGTTTTTTCAAGCCCCCGGGATATAGCAAAAGAGATAGCTTATGTCCTTAAGAACGATCCCTTAGAAGTAGAAAAAGATGTACATGATACCTTATGTCAATTACGGGAAAAGAGGCTCCTGGAATAAGGATGGCAACTACATGTTTTGAGATTCTTTCTTTACCGTTTGAGTTAACTACTAACGATAAAAAGTTCTTTAATGAATTCTTAGAGCTTAATGCCGCCCTGGTCTCGCCCGCCGATGGAAAGACCCCCGTGGTACGATACAGCGTGATAAAGAATGCCAAATATTTCTGCATAAGTGAAAATGACAACTTTCGGCGCAGATGGGCACACAGGTGGCCATTATACCTATTTGTCATGATGTGCATAAGGGATAAACTCTATCTGCACCTTAAGAATTACCTTTTTTTGCATTCCGGTGCAGTGGTAAAGGGCGATAAGGCCATTCTCCTGGCGGGTCCTTCAGGAAGCGGGAAGTCTACCCTCACTTTGGGATTATTGAATTACGGCTATAAGTACCTTACCGATGAGGTAGTGGTTATCAGTCTCATGAGCCGTGAGGCAATACCATTTCAAAGGCCGGTTTATGTATACGGATGGTTACCTACTCTAGCTAACGATGTAAGGAAAAATTTTAAGTTCTGTCGCTTTAAAGAGAAATACGGGAAAACAGTTCAACCCTGGCAGTATGTTGTACCAAAAAGCAATATCATGCTGCCTAAGTACTCAGGCTTTGAGGTCGAGTGGATTATCTTCCCGAGATATAATGAGACACAGAGAAGTTCTTGCCTCAGACCAATAAGCAGGGCGGAGGCAGTCCTCCGCCTTATAGAGGACGGATGGAATGTACTGCATTTTCATGACCGTGGCCTTAAGGTATGTTCAGAGCTGGTTAAAAAAGCGGATTGCTATCAGCTTGATATGGGAGACCTGAAAGAGGCCTGTGAACTCATAGAGCGGCTTGTGGGAAAGGTATCTGTCCCGGCCGAGTCCGAAGTATTAAATAATATCTGGAAACGCAAGATACTTTTGTAGGGGGCGAACCTTGTGTTCGCCCTTGACCGGCACAATTCAAAACATTTATGTTTATTTCCCGTTTGGGCGAACACAAGGTTCGCCCAAACGTTGATGTTATAAAAAAGTTGCCGAAGGCCTAATTTAATGTATAGGAATTTCAAAGTTTCAGAGTTGGTTCAATC
>CAZPUD010000014.1:0-21756 GCA_964589115.1 uncultured candidatus Brocadiaceae bacterium
TTACGTTCCTGGTAATACAGAATACCTAAGCCGATAAGTGTTAAGGCAGCTACCAAAACAAATAGCAAGGTGAGAGAGTCCATAAGTTACTCCTTTTTATCGAGAATGTATCCTACAATAAGAAAAAGAATAGATACGAATACACCAAATACTATATGAAACCAGAGAAGGCCTTTTGGTGAAATTATACCACCAATTATTAAACCTGTGTATGTAAGTTTCACCATGTCATATAAGAGCTTTGAAAAGTTTTCTCTTTGCTTCTTGGTCATATACTGCATTATACCACACACAAACAGAAAAGAAATAGTAAAAGCAGAGTAAAACACATAAGGATTAACCGTAATACACAAAATATAAATAGTAAGAGAAAAAATACAATGTCGTAAGTAGTTATAAAATCTTAGTTTATCGAAAACCATTAAAATTTTTCTTGATATTGTTTAAAGAGTACGATACGTACGAACGACATTAATAAGCGTGGACGGACGCATATATATAACCTGGGGAAACTCAGGTAGTGAAGGCAGTGGCTAGGTATGGCCGTCCCCACACTTAGTTTACTGCCTTTTTTATTTCAAGAAAGGGGTGTTATGTATGGATTCTGATGAAAAAAAGCTTAAAAGAAAGACTAATTTGTATGCGGTA
This sequence comes from uncultured candidatus Brocadiaceae bacterium, assembly GCA_964589115.1. Classification (GTDB taxonomy): domain Bacteria; phylum Planctomycetota; class Brocadiia; order Brocadiales; family Brocadiaceae; genus JBDIVL01. The sequence goes on from CAZPUD010000014.1 coordinate 649, forward strand.
TGTGCAAAATGCAAGGGACAGCCTGCATTGGATTATGGCCGTTTAGCAGATGGAGTTATCATATCACCATGTGAAAGATGCGGGGGTAGTGGCATTGTGATTACTTGTAGAGGTTGGAAGAATATGCGAAAAAGGGTTAGGCAAGGGGGTGTAAGATAATGATTGCCAGCGAACTAAACCCAGAACCACCATTGCAAGTCTTACCAGAAATACTGCCAGAAATAACCTTTGGAGTATTACCGGAAGCATTACCGGGAACACAACCAGATGCTTTACACCAGAGCGACCATAAGCCGTTTGAACCATTACTGAATGTTGCTCAGATAGCTGAAATCTTAGGTGTTTGTCCTGCGAATGTATATCGTATGTGCCGGAAAAATGCTATACCTCATATTAGGGTGCTTAGGAAATCGTATAGATTCAGGCTTTCAGCTATCGAGGCGTGGATTGCAGATAAAATGAAGCAGAGTATAACTAAGCCGAAAGTTTTCAGGGAAGGTAAGCAAAACAAGAAAGGACGGTGAATAATATGGCGGAGAAAGTATTAAGCCTCTTTATGCAAGATGAATTAAACCTGCGGCTTAGATTCCTGGAAGATTCAATCCGGGTATTGAGTGAAGCAAGGGAATTAGTGATAGGAGACGTGGAAATATTACTGTGGAATGTAGAAAACATCATTGGTGAAATCAGAGGTATTCTTAATGGCAAAGAGATCATACCAAGGAATGATGATACTATATTCGGGTGGAATGGAAGGGGGTGCTAGATATGGGTGTAAGGTATCGTAAGTATTTCAAGCAATGCAAAGGCCGGAGAAATCCAGGCGATCAATACGGCAAGGTTGTCGAAAAGGGTATTGATTGTGAGGGTAAACGTGGTAAGCATTGTCCACCAGGTGTGCCGAAAGATAAACCATGTGGCGGTTGGAGTATTGAATTTAGAGATCAGCACGGTACATGGAAGAGTATCATCAAACCTTCTTTTACTAAGACCCTTGCACTGGAGGCGTATAATGAGATCACAAGGAACATTGACCGGGGATTGTTTGATCTTCCTATATTGCAGGAAGGTAGGAAGTTTACCGTTGAAGATTATTCAAAGAAGTATCTGGAGCATATCAAGGGGAGTGTTCCTGAGAATACTTATGTAAACAGGCATACTGCGGTAAAGGCTATTACAAAGCACTTAGGAACTTTTGAAGTGTCTAAGATCAATATTGTTTTAATACAACGTTTCTGCACCGATGTAATGCAAAAAGATCAAGCAAAGGCATCCACAGTAAACCAGTATTGTTCCGTATTAAGGCTTATCTTGGACATGGCCGTTCAGGAACGCATAATAACTACCAACCCCATGCAGGAGTTTAAGCGGTTAAAGGTAGATGAAACAAACAAGCGGATATTAACCAATGAAGAAATCAAATCTATCCTTGATGAATCTATATTACCTATAGGTTGGGAACGCATGGCTATTCTTATCGGCATGTTTACAGGACTTCGGTTAATGGATGTGATAACCCTGAAATGGTCGGATATAGACCTTAATAGCTCAATGCTTACCATAATACAGCAAAAGACAGGAAGAGTAACCACATTGCCATTATCAAGCTACCTGGTAGGTGAATTGAGGAAGTATAAAGAGTCTATAGGCGCCAGGGATTGCTTATTTTGCGATGGAGAGGTTAACCATTATACCCATAGTAAGTATAGCAATCACTTTATAAGGTTATTTAAGCAGCTTGGTATACGGAATTTTTCATTTCATAACCTGCGGCATACGAATGCATCAAAGGTTGTCGAGATCGTTCAAGATGTTTCCATCGCTTCCCGAATGCTTGGACATGCTAATTTAAACACTACTATGGGATACCTTCATCGGGATATGGAATCAAAGAGAAATGCCGTGGAGAAATTCACAAACCACGTGTTGGGTTTAACAGAGTACGAACTAAGTACGAAGCAGAAAACAGCGTAACAAGCTATATGGTTTGTAAGTATTTGGTAATAAACATCTTATTTCCCAATACAAAAATCAGAAAATATTTTGTCTAAAATGTCCTCTGTGGTGGCTTCTCCTACAACTTCTCCAAGAGCATCAAGTGCTGCACGCATTTCTAACGCTATAAATTCATAACCCTCGTCATTTCTTACTGATTCGATGGCTTGCTGAATTGACTTGAGAGAACGCTGCAGTGCATCTTTTTGACGTATATTGAAAATCGAGGAATTACCTGAGATGTTTACCAGTCCATCAAAGACCTTCTCAACCAATATATCCTTAAGCCTTTCCAGGCCTTCACCGGTCAAAGCGGAAGTATGTACCACAGGACATCTTTTTAATCCTAAAGGAAGATGAGGAGAAAAACTTTTTTTCAGGTCACATTTATTCAAAATAACTATCATATTATCAGTCAAATTATCCACTCTTATTCTCTCTAATTGTTCGCTTACGCTGGTGTTGCTATCAAAAACAAACAATAACATCTGTGCATTTTTCAATATAGATTGTGTTTTTTCCAACGCACCGGGAATAACAACATCCTCTTGCTTAAAAGGAACAGGGATAGGTTTAGAATCATCAATCCCGGCTGTATCAATTAATCGGAACCGAATTCCATTAACTTCTAAAATATCTGCAACAATATCTCGTGTTGTTCCTGATATCTCACTGACTATAGATCTTCTCCTTCCTAACAACGCATTCATCAGGCTTGACTTTCCAACATTAGGATTCCCAACGAAAACCGTATTAATCCCTTCTGGTAAAACCTTCCCCGTCTCAGACAAAGCCGAGAGCCTGGATATATCTTTTTCTATTGCCTCCAGCCTGTACATGACTTCCCTGGTTGGTATTATCTCAATATTCTGATCTGAAAAATCAAGTGAAGCCTCTATATGTGAACAGAGTGAAATTATTTCATCCTGAATGTGTTTCATCTGCCGGGAAACTGTTCCTGATAATTGAGCAACAGCCGTTTCCAATTCATGATCTGACTGAGCATGGATAATACGCATGACTGCCTCTGCCTGAGCGAGGTCTAACCGACCGTGCAGAAAAGCACGTTTGGTAAACTCGCCCGGCTGTGAAAGCCGAATACTCCTTTTTGTTTGAATCCCTTTTGACAGAATTGCATCTAAAAGCATTTCCACCAGTGGAGGAGAAGAAAAGGTATGTATTTCCACCACATCTTCTCTCGTATAGGAAAATGGTTGTCTCATGATATAAAGGCAGACAGGAATGTTAATGTAGTTTCCTTCAAGGAAAATATTCCCTCTTATAGAAATGTAGGTAGGAATAGCCTCTAAATTAACATTATCAGCAGGAACAAAAAAATCTTTTATACTCCGAACAGCTTCAGAACCGCTGATCTTAATGATCGCATGAAATGATTTCCCCGGCGGCGTAGAAAGTGCGATAATGGTATCCTGAATTACGGGGAACATACAAAAACAATGAGGAATTACTTAATTTTTATTTTTTTGAGAGATTTCCGGATTACAATACCTTCAATAATACTCAGTATGGTGCTTGTCGTCCAATAAATAGTAAGTCCTGAAGGCATGTGATAGAGTATAAAGGCAAACATGATAGGCATAAATGACATCATCTTTTGCTGGGCCTGCGCCTGTGGATCAGCTGCAGGGGCTTTTGGTGTTGTTTTCATCTGCGCAATGGAAGCACCTGTCATAATAAGTGGTAATACATTGAGGGTACTTCCGAGAAAGGGAATGGAAAATGGAAGTTGCATAAGTGTATCCGGCCTTGAGAGATCATTAATCCAGAGCATAAATGGTGCCTGTCTCATCTCAAAAGAGAGTTGCAAGGTACGGAAGAGTGCAAAAAATACCGGTAATTGTAATAACATCGGCAAGCAGCCACTCATTGGATTAACCCCGTACTTCTTGAACAACAGCATCTGTTCTTTTCCCATCCTTTGCTTATCGTGCTTGTACTTTTCTTTTAACTGATTAATCATTGGCTGCAGTTGCTGCATCCGGAACATAGAAACCTGACTTTTCCTTGTTAACGGGAAGAGGATAGCCTTGATAATTATAGTCAATATAATAATAGAAATACCATAATTAGGTATCAACCGGTATACACCATTTAAAAAGGCCAACAGCACTTTACTAATTGAACTCAACCAACCATAACTGAGAAGTGCATCTAAAGTATCATATTGCTCCAGAACTTCTTCTTTTTTTGGTCCAACAAAATATAAGTAGCTGTGATTAACAGTTCCACCTGGAGAAATCCGGAAGTTATTGGTCTGTAAACTAACCATAAAATCACCTTGTGCTGCTTTTTCACCTGAAAGTCTTCCTTGTGTATCAAATCCTTGTGCATTGATAAACGCTACCAAATCATTGGTTACGGGTTTCAAAATTGTAGCAAAATATTTATTTATTGATCCGGTCCAGGTGATGCCTACTGATTCATTCTTAGATGGCAGTTCTTTTGGCGGAGTACGTATTAATTTAATCCTTTTATTCCCCATGTCTACACCAGTTACAGCAGCCATATCGGCAGAAGGCTCACCTTCATGGGTAATCATAGAAGAAGCAATAATGCTATATGCTGATGAAACCGGAACGTCAGTGGTGTTCTGGAGGAGAATCTCCACATCTACATGATATTTATCCGGGGGTAAATTGATTTTCTTGATAATATTGACCCCTTCGTCCTGCGTAGTAAAAATGATACTGTCATTGTCCTCTTCAGTAACCGTATATCTCTGTTTCCGGAAATTTGTTTTTTGAAAGATACTATCTATAGCGAGCGGGTAATATTCTATATCGGTATCGGTGCTTTTTATTAAATCCAGAATACCCTTCTTTTCCGCATCCTTAAATTTTTTAAGTTTTATGGATTTTAGTGCTGCACCCTCATTTGTCCATACCATCTTAACAAGATCATTCTCAATGACTATCTCCTTGAGCGGAATATCAATTTGGGCCTGTGCAGGCTGGGTAGACAGGATTGATAAAGGTTTTGATTCTGCAATAATTTTCGGTTCTTGCGGCTTTTCAGAAGTAACCTCTTCTTCTTTTTTTTCAGTAGCTTTCCTTGGAGAAAATAATGGCAATATAAAGGGATAATACAGTAACATAATTATCCCACAAATAATCATAGCGATAAGTGCCTTTTTATCCATTAAACTTCCTTCTTTGACCCCTCTGGTAACTCAGCTTCGTCAATAAGCATAACGGGAATATCGTCTCTTATTGGATACCTCCGGCCGCACTTTGTACATACAATTTTATCACCTTCCAGACGGACATCTACTTTACACAGCGGACAAGCAAGAATATCCAGTAATTCTTTAGAAATCATGTCGTATATTCCATATAAAAATTATTAATAAACATAGAATGTTAACAAACTGATACAATAATTTCAAACTAAAATCTTTTATCAGAAGATTTATCACTCAAAGATATCTGAATATCGGCATAATTTACCAGCTGCTCAATTTTTATCATATTTAAACGAACTAATTCTAATAAGGCCAGGAAGAATCCAATAATCCGGCTCCTTTCATGTATTCCTTCAAAAAGATTAGTAAAGGGTATTGATGTGTGGAGATGGACCTTTTCTAAAACCTCATTCATATAATCCTGTATCGGCGTATCATCATAGGTTACTTTCGCAGGTACGTTCAATAACGTTTGTTTCATAATCCTGGAAAATCTTTGTAAAAGATCCCATATCCTTATGCCTTCGAGCGGTAACTGCTCCCCTTTCTCTTCATCTTTTGCTTCAAAAGGGATTTGTTTCTTCATGCACGGCCATTTCTTTTCCCATTCGGCAGCCTTTGAAGCCAGAATTAGGGAACTTTCTTTATATCGCTTGTATTCCAGTAGTTGTTTTACTAATGATAATCTTGGGTCCTCTTCCTCTTCTTCACTATCCTGGGCTGTTGTACGAGGAAGGAGCATATATGACTTAATGTACATAAGTGTTGCCGCCATTACCAGGAAATCACCAACAATATTCATATCGAGGATTTGAAGTGCCTCTACGTACTGCAAGTATTGATCTGTAATCCTGGCAATAGGAATATCGTAAATATTTACCTCTTCCTTCCGGATCAAATAAAGGAGTAGATCAACGGGGCCATTGTAAATATCAAGATTTACTTTATATTCACTTATCATTGTCAGGATTATAAGCCTGTAAACAGTCTGAGAAAGTATTGAACGGGTGGGCCAAGCACTATACTTAAAATTGATACGCCGGTAAAATTCCCCATAATGATTAATCCTAACAAGATAAAGGGGCTGTAGCGTTCAATCTCTTTATACTTCATAGACATTGGATATGGCAATAAGCCTTCCAGTATATGAGAGCCGTCAAGAGGAAATAAGGGAATCATATTAAAAAAAGCCAGCGATAAATTCATAATAATCCCTGTTAACAACAGGTTATAAAAAAAAGCGGTTACGTTAAGCGGTAATGATGTACTGCGTAATATTTGGAAAATTATACCAAATAACAGTGCAGAGACGAAGTTAGATGCGGGGCCGGCAAATGACACCAACACATTATCACGACGTGGATTTCTGAAATTATTAGGGTTTATTGGAACAGGCTTGCCCCATCCAAAATGGGCAAAGACAAAACATATCGCCCCCAAAATATCAATATGGGCCAACGGATTTAACGTCAGCCGCCCCTGCAGCCTTGCCGTAGGATCACCGAACTTATTAGCAGTCCAGCCGTGAAAATATTCATGAATGGTCAATGCATAGAGTATCGCGGGAATCGAAATAATTAAATTGCTTAAATCCACAAACGTTAGTCTCCTTTCTTTAGTATTTCCGGCATCTTAACACAACAGAAGTATGTTGTCAAGTTTTGAACACTTTATCAGGACACATTGTTGGAAATTAGGAATGTAAACTTCTCACAAGGGGGAACATAAAATCAGATAAGATTGTATTAAAACTAGGGGAAAAATCAAGTTTCCGGAAGAACTATCACCGGCAAGAACACCGGACAGCTATTGAAAGAACTGTAAATGTAATAAAGCAGCTTATCTTCATAAAGCGGAATCAAGATATCTCTTCATGATAAGGTGCCATTTATCCTGATATTTAATTATCATTTCCGCAACCTCTCTTACAGCGCCAAACCCTCCTCTCGCTTTTGTAACATAGGCTGCTTCCTGCTTAACAACCGGCGAAGCATTGGCGACCGTAACAGGAAATCCCACGCGATAGAGTATCGGCAGGTCTATGAGATCATCACCGATATAACATATTTCTTCGTCCCTGAATCCATATTTCTCCCGTATCTCTTTATAAGCCTCTAATTTGTTTACAACTCCCTGGTATACATCGATAATATCCAATTCTTTTGCCCGATGGATCACCGCCTTACTTGTTCTTCCACTAATAATGGCAGTTTTGATACCAACACGATGAAGATAAGCAATACCAGTACCGTCCAATATATGGAATCCCTTTGTCTCAGCACCCTGAGCATCAATATAAATAGTGCCATCCGTCAAAACACCATCGACGTCAATAATGACGATTTTTATATCTTTTACCATATTAGCATCGTAACGATAATCAGTTTACGGCCTTCTACAAATTTGTACAATTTACAGCCCAACCTCCAGTAAATCCTGAACATCTATAATACCAACAGGTACATTTGAATCGTCTACTACAGGAAGCTGATCAATTTTGTGATCCTTTAGGATCTTATATGCCTCAGCAACCAAACAACGGGATTTTATAACCTTCGGTGACTGTGTCATAACCTCTTTTACCTTGCCTTGTAAAATAGATGCGCCATTTCTCAAATGTCTTCTCAGGTCTCCGTCGGTAAAAAACCCTACAAGCTTATTGTTTTTATCAACTATACTCACGGCTCCCGGCTTACCCGCCGTTTCCGTCATAATATTGAGAATGTCCTTCAAAAGCGTATCCTCATGAGCCACAGGGTTTTCCTCGTTCTTCCGCATAACCATCTCTACTGTAAGTAATTTCCTGCCGAGTTCTCCACCCGGATGATAGAATGCATAATCTTCTTTTCTGAGATTTCGTTTTTTAAATATAGTGAGGGCCAAAGCATCGCCGAGGGCAAGCATGGCAGTTGAACTTGCCGAGGGAGCAAGGCCTAAAGGACAAGGTTCTTCAATCTTTCCAATATCAAGTACAACATCACTGTGCATGGCTAAGGAAGATTTATTATTTCCTGTGATGGCAATTACCTTTGCCCCTAACTGCTTAACAAAAGGCAAAAGGATAACAACTTCTGTTTCTCCGCTATTTGAAAGTGCAAGTACAATATCATCCTCTACAATCCTGCCAAGGTCGCCGTGCCTTGCTTCTGATGAATGTATCCAGTATGAGGGGGTTCCTGTACTGGCCAGTGTCGCAGAGATTTTCTGACCAATAATTCCTGCTTTTCCAATACCGGTAACTACCACCCTTCCTTTACAGGTAAAGATTAAATCAACCGCCTTTTGAAAATAATGGTCTAAGCGGCTTATCAGATTCTTTATTGCTTCCGCCTCGAGGAATAACACCTCTTTTGCAAATTCAATATCTGATGAATAATTTTCTTTCATAGTTTCAAATTTGGGCGAATATAGGGTTTCGCTTCTATGTAGGCGCTTAGTATCTTATAAAAATTATTTTTACATTAATTACGTTTATCGGGTTTAATGCGTTTATAGAGTTTATTGTGTTTGTTATGTTTAACAACGTAATAAACCTGATAATCCAATAAACACAAAAACGCAATTAACGCAGTAAAGTTATCCGATTATAGTGAGCATTTCCCATGTATTCAAGCAAAATAACAAGTAGTCCCATACACTGGGAAACTACAACGATACCTTACCTCATAGCCGTAGAGAGATAGATGCTAGATTCCTGCTCTAACTGCCGCATAACGTAAAATCCTTAAAGAGTAAGCCTAGATAAAAGCATATTATACTCCTGTTACATTATTAAGATGACACACTTTTGTGACAAGATGCACTTATTGATATTCATGATATATCAACATTTTTCTATCATAATAACTATTTATGGTATATTTTTTGATATGTATCTATTCATAACATATTAATCGGTCTTCTTAATATAATAACTCATTTATTCACTGAAATATTTGATGACAATACGTGAAAGCCTAGTAATCAATACCAAAATGTAAAAATAAGGAGGTGTATTATGGCAGCACCAATTCGTATAACTCCGGAAGAAACTCGCAAGAAGCTTAAATCCGGCACAGCTCTTCTTGTCTGTGCTTACGATGACGAGTCCAAATTTAAACAGATACAATTGGAAGGGGGAATCCCGTTGAGTGAATTCAAATCCAGGCTTCCAACGGTGGAGAAAGATAAGGAGATTATTTTTTACTGTGCATGACCAAACGAGTATACTTCTGCCAGTTTGGCAGCAAAGTACATGGGAAAAGGGTACAAAAATACAATGGCACTCCGAGGCGGTGTCGATGCATGGAAGAAAGAGGGATACCCTATCAAATCAGAGTAACGCTTTTAAAGGTTGGAATTTGAACTATACCATTAATCTTTGGTAACAATTTAGTTTTTTGAAAAATCTGTGAGGATATAAAAAACAATGTAGCCCCATTAGGGGCGATCTGTTTGTAGCCCAATAAAATTCAATAGGATAAATAGCTCAGTCAGGAGCGACCTGTATATGATTAGCAGATAAACAGGCCGCTCCTACGGAGCTTATTGGTAATGAATTTTTGGAGTTATACATGATTATGGTTGTTATGCGCGCTATTGATTCTGCACTCGCACCCAAACTGAATAACGGCATGCCCGATCTTAAATTTTTCACTAAGGATACGATTAATTTCCTTTGAAAGTTTGGTTGTTTCACTTATCATCATATCCTTTGTATCAATGTGACCGCTCATGGAATACATCCCGGAAGTAATCGTCCAGATATGAATGTCATGTGCATTATCGATTCCCGGGATTTGTTTAAGGCTGGCAATAACCTCATCAATATTAATTTCTTTGGGGGTCGCCTCTAACAAGACATCCACAGATTCCATTATCAATTTATATGACCATACGAGGATAAGTACACATAACAAGACACTGATTATAGGATCAACAATGAACCAGTTGGTATAATAGATGATAGCCGCCCCAATTATGACACCTACAGAGGAAAGGGTATCACCTAACATATGGATAAAGGCAGCCTTGACATTAAGACTGTGCTTATGTTCACCCTCCATAAGGATGCAGGCACAGACAACATTAGCAACCAAGCCTGCAAAAGCCACTATAAGCATCTTACCACTGGAAATTGCTTGCGGATGCATAAACCGGTGATAGGCCTCGTAGAATATCCACAGGGAGACTGCGAAAAGCACTACTCCATTAAGGAGCGCTGCTAGTATCTCCAAACGGAAGAAACCGTAGGTCTTCTTTAATGTAGGCGGTTTTGCAGCAAATAACAGGGCAAACATGCTTATTAATAAAGCAAACAGGTGGGTAAGCATATGGCCGGCGTCGCTAATTAAGGCAAGACTGTTGGTAATAATCCCACCGATTACCTCAACGATAAAAACACCTCCTGTTATAGCACTTGTCAGGATCAGTTTCTTTCGCTCATGGGCCCTGAACACGTGTTTATGACCATGATCGTCTTTGATATTATAATAATCTATGCTGTGGATGTGTTCGATGGTTTTTCTCCTACTAAATAATAAGAAGTTGGAGGTTGGACTGCAGATTATTGTATCGCATCAAAATTCAGTATATCCATATACTCCCATTCCCTGTATGCCATCACGTATACCCTTCTTTTACTGGCATACTGGACGACGTTCCCAGGAAAAATGATACTACCAAAGATTATCTTCAATTTTTTATCGTTATATTCAGGAAAAAAATCAAAAAATACTTTCGATTTTTCCAGTATCTCTTCTACATATTCGGATTTGGGTGTTGACCTGGTTTCTATCATAAAGACCTTATCGTCACCAATAGCTATTGCATCGACCTCATATTCTTTACCTTTCAATCTCTTTCTCATCCTCTGGCCTTCCATCTGAACATCACAGTGGAAATATTTGCCTAAAACAGGCCGTAATGCAGGTGCAATAAGGTCCTCCGTAACCGTCCCCATTTTTCTGGCAAGGTCACCCCATTGTTTATTCATTGTTCTTCTCTCTTTGTCTATTTCCTCTCTCCATATCAGGGTGCCATCCTTAAATCCTTTCATCTCGTCCTTAAAATCTCTCATCTCGTCCTTAAAATCTTTCATCTCGTCCTTAAAATCTTTCATCTCGTCCTTAAAATCTTTCATTTCGTTCTTAAAATCTTTCATTTCCCTTTCGAGACGTAAAAGCGCAGCATTCACCTGAACGACAAACTGCCCAAATAAGGCTTCGAGGCTATCGACTCTTTCTTCTACGGCAGACATTTTTATCTCCCATACTTATGCAGGTTTCTTTTTCTCATTTATCCATTTCCTGCACTGTTATAAATTCTCATGATCGTATACAACAAATTATAAGATTCTGGCAGGTTGAAAACAAACTTTTTTATGAAAATTCATATGGAATGATGGAGTTTTTGTTCACAACAATATTCCATGGCCCCATATCAAAGATTTGTTAACAATTCTGCTGTGCCGGATACCTGATTTTTATTGACCTTAAATCAATTCTATAGTAATATTCGGCACAAATAACTCCGATATCTGCATGTAAATTGAAAAAGGAGGAATTATGAACAGGCTGATCGTCTTGTTTATCCTTGGAGTGTGTATTATGTCTTCCGGGTGTAAGACCGTTTCTACAAGCGCAATAAATGTAAATCAGGATACACCCTACCGGGATATAAAGACCATTGCTGTTATGCGATTGGATGATGAGGTCATTCAAGAAAGGGGAATAAAGGGTCTTGTCATAAAGACTGTTACTAATCCTGATGCGGGTGAACTGCTTTCAGATATTATTACCCAGGAACTAATAAGATGGGGAAAATATCAGGTTATAAGCCGGTCAGTAATTAAAAACAAATTGAGATCAGAAGATGCAAAGGAAGAATTGCTTGTCAAATGGAAGGACTATGCCACTTTAGGAAAGATATTAAAGGTTGATGCCGTGGTAATCGGGGAAATCCATGAATTTGGATTATCAACCGCACCTGTCTATCAGCGGGGAAGTGTATCCTTTAAGGCAGAATGTATAGATACCAAAAACGGAAAGGTACTTTGGTCTATTGACGCAAACAAGAGCGCTCCTTATAAGGATGAAGTTGAATTGGCAAGCAATATAGTTAAAGGGATTATTGGAAAGCTGAAAGAAGAAATATAACAGGTATATATTATTTATTTTTCTCGGCACATTTGCATGTAATACCTTCTTTAACCTTGGTATTACATTCTCCGCATCGGAAACAGCGATTTTCTTCATCCCAATAAGTCCTTAATGTATGACTTTCGTCAAAAAGTTTGCCATCGGGGTTTTTCCACCAATGTCCAACCCTCGCATCTCTCCACCAATGCTTCTCTTCCATTCTTTTCCCCTTTCCAAAATAGTGAGGCGAAGCCTCAGATCGATAAAAAGAGATTGAAACCACAATTTAGGTAGATGGGTAAAAGAGTAGATGAGTAGATGGGTTAAATACTAATTCACCCATTAACTCATTCACCCATCCACTAAGTTGTACCAGGATATTATTGAGTTTCCCCGAACATTTTTGTTATTTCATATAAGAGTTTTTCTTTGTTGAAAGGTTTCTCTAAAAATGAGACATTTCCTAATGCCTGAAAGCACTTGTAAGTTTTTTCCTCTAGTGCTGAAGCCATTATAACAGGAACCTTCCTATACCGGCCATCTTTTCTCAGTAATGCAAAAAGCCTGTCTCCTGTAACACCCTCCATCAGTATATCTAGTATTACAAGATCGTAGGTATTTTCTTTTATTTTTTTTAGACCATCATCAGCATTTGAAGCAAGCGTAATATTAAATAATTCTCCTTTCAGCATATCCTTATAGAACTCCTGCATTTCGAGATCATCTTCAACTATTAATAATTCCTTCATTTTTATCAACTCCTTTAAAATATTGGCAATAGAAACCTGAACTGTGATCCTTTTCCTTTTCCTTCGGATTCTGCCCAAATTTTTCCTTTGTGCATTTGAACTATATTCTTACAAATAGCCAGACCAATCCCTGATCCGTACGCAGAAGGTGCTTCTTTATAAAATTTCTCAAATACCCGTTCCCGTATCTCTTCATCCAATCCCTTACCTGTGTCTTCTACCGTTAGTTCTAATGCATCAGGAAGCACCCTGACCGATATACAAATCTTTCCACATTCTGTAAACTTAATAGCGTTATCTAGTAAATGAACTATCAAATGGTGTATCTTATCCGGATCTGCCTTAACAGCAGGGATCTCCGGGGGTAATTGATACGTGAGGGTATTATTTTTTTTCTTTGCCCTGCCCTGCAGTTCATCTACGGCCTGCATTACTAATTCAGCAAGTGATACATTGGATAGTTTTAGCTGCTCTATCCCTGATTCTAATTTAGATATATCAAGGATATTTTTAATTGAATTCTTTAGCCGGTTAACATTGTTTCTCATGATCTCCTGGATCTTAGAACCTTTTCCTAGTACACCATTTTCTTCTGATGAGATAGAACGTTCAAACATATCAACAGCCATTTCTATTTTGGCAACGGGTGTTTTTAGCTCATGTGTAACATCTCTTATTAAGGTATCCTTTAATTCATCCAATTTCTTTCTTTCTGTGATATCGCGGCAAAAACCTTCAATACCGATGATGTTATTTTCTTCCTTAATCGGAAGTGCTTCCAGGGATAGCCATATAATTCGACCTTGTTTGTGAACGATGCGAAACTCAAGATCCATGATATTATTGTTAAGACCTTGCAACACCCTGAGGATTTCATTTTGTACCCTCTCTTGATCCTCGGGATGGCATAAAGAAAGTCCGTAACCTTTATTATTATAAAACTGGTTTACCGGATAACCGGTAATCTTTTCAACGGAAGGACTCATGAGTGAAAACTCACCGTCCTTTGTGCATTCGAAAATAATATCCGGGGAATTTTCGATAACCGTTCTGTATTTTTCTTCTGCCTCTTTAATCTTATTAAAAAGCCGGGTATTCTCAATCGCCATGGCCAATTGAGGAGCAATTTTCAAAAAGAAATCAATATGTTTTCTTGAATAGTAATCTTTCTGTTTGCTTCCAAAATTTACACTACCTATAACACGACCTTTATATTCGAGAGGAATTCCTAATCGTGAACGTATCCCCTCCTTAAATAATACTGCATCCGTGAGGAATCTCCCCTTTGATGTATTTTCAACTATTACAGGTTCACGAAATTGTACCACCCTTTTCATCAAACTCCCTTCCATAGGATACAGGACACCTTCACTGAGATCTGTATACTCGTAATCCTTTGATAACACAAAGGTTTCATAGAGATTGTTGCTTTCAGTAATAAGGGTAACACTTAGCCGGTCAAAGTCGATGACTTTTAAAAGCTCTTTACTCATGGTTTGGTAAACTTCCCGGATGTCCAGGCTTGAGAAGATGATTCTGTTAATGTTGAGGATGATCTCTTTTTTATTGATAAACATGGGTTTAAGAGCCTGCTACAAACTGGTTGCTCCTATGGAGCTGATAAATAATACGTTTTTCAAAAAACTAAAGTGTTACGCTTAATTTATATAGTATTCTCTTTTAAGATTTTCTGCAGAGATTCCTCATAAGCCTGGTATGACTTTTGATCAAAAAGGACAAAACGCACAAGTTCAATATCACTATGGGCCTTCATATAGTTTATTACTGTTTTCAGTGCTATGGCAGACGCTTCTCTAACCGGGTATCCATAAGCACCTGTGCTTATGGATGGAAATGCCACACTTTTGAGTTTATATTGTGAGGCAAGACCAAGACTGCTTTTATAAGCATTAGCCAAAAAGTCAGCCTCTTTGCTTTTACCTCCATGATAAATAGGTCCAACAGTATGAATTACATACCGGGCCTTTAAGTTTCCTCCAGTAGTAATTCGTGCTTCTCCTGTCGGACATCCTCCCAGCTTTTTACATTCCTCAAGTATTTTAGGCCCTCCAGCCCTGTGGATTGCTCCGTCTACACCACTACCACCCAAAAGACCCGTATTTGCTGCATTAACAATGGCATCTGTTTCCTGATTCGTAATATCGCCTTCAATGAGTTCCAAAGTAGATTTATTAATTGTGACTTTTATCATACTGCACCGTTTAAATATTTTATACTATATTATCTTTACAAAATGAGTCAATTTAAGTGGATGGGTAAATGGGTAAATAAGTAAATGGATATTAAACCCATATACTCATCTACCCATTCACTCATTTACAAATATTTTAACACTTTCAATTAATGAGTTTCTATAACTTTTTGATTTTATTCCTTGTATTTTTTGCTTTTATCTGTTCTTGTCTTTTTTTATACTCGTATGACAAAGTGGGCGAATAGGTGAATGAGTGAATGTGTGGATGGGTATTTAACCCATATACTCATCAACCCATTTACCCATTTACTGAAATTTGTGGTTTCAATCTCTTTTATTGATATGAGGCTTCGCCTCGGTTATGTTATAGGAATGAAAAATGGATGTTAGAGAAGCCATAAGTAAACGCCGTAGTATAAGGAAATTTAAGCCAGATCCTGTATCTGACGAGTTAATATTCCAGCTCTTAGAAAGTGCCAGGCTTGCCCCGTCAGGGTCTAATACACAGCCGTGGAGATTTATTGTTGTAAAAGATGCGGAGACGCGACAGAAATTACAGGCCGCATCTTATAACCAGCGCCATGTTGGACAGGCACCCGTCATTATTGCCTGTTGTGCAGATATAAAAGCATTTAGTGAATTTCCAGAGCGGATCGACGAACTTATTGCAGCAGGTGCTTTGCCAAAGAAGACCCGCGAGGTCTTTGTTCCATCATTAAAAAGGGGTGAAATGAATGCGGATATAAAATGGCATCTGTTGATTGCCGCAACGGGAAATACCGATATCGCCATTGAGCATATGGCCCTGCAGGCTGTAGAATTGGGACTCGGAACATGCTGGATAAGATGGTTTGATGATAATAAGATTAAAGAAATACTTGAAATCCCCAAAAACATTGAGATTATAGCAATACTTCCCGTAGGATACCCCGCAGAAGAACCGGTACAAAGACCGAGGTTTGATCTTGAAAAGATTGTTTTTTATGAAAAATATGGGAAAAGTGTAAACAACAGTAGATAGTGAATAGTAACTACAGTTGAAAAAGACCATAAGCTGTCAGCAGTCAGCAATTGGGCAGAAGTAAGGGCATGTCCACATATGCATCAAACTGTAGGTAATGGAGTGATGGAGTGATGGAGTGGTGGAGTATTGGGGTTTTAGAATTTTGGGGTTTTAACAACACTACTCCATCACTCCAATACTCCATATAAAGTATTTAAATACTATTCACTATCTACCGTCCATTGGCCAGAAGTGGACTCCAGAGGCAGCGTAAAGATAAAGCTACTTCCCTTTCCATACACGCTCTCAACTCCTATTTTGCCACCGTGTAATTCAACCAGACGTTTTGTAAGAGCCAGACCAAGGCCTGCACCCTCATACCTGCGGGTATAAGAGGCATCTACTTGGCGGAATGCCTCGAACACCTTGTCCATATCTTCGGGCTTGATACCAATACCAGTATCAGTTACAGAAATCTGCACCTGTTGATTAGTACGATGTCCATGGATTATGACTTTTCCGTTTTCAGGAGTAAATTTAACAGCGTTTGATAAGAGATTAAACATGATCTGTTTAAATTTTCCTTTGTCTGCAATAATCGGAGGAACATCTTTATGGATATGTGTATATATGCGAATGCTTTTTTTACCAGAGGACTCTGAAACCATATTCAATATCTCGCGAATTTCCTCTATTATATGAAACTTCTCAAGGCTGAGTTCTAATCTTCCCGCCTCAATTTTTGAAAGATCAAGGATATTGTTAATCATATTGAGCAGTTGTTGGCCGCTGCTATGTATATCGCACAGGTAATCTTTTTGTTCAGAACTGAGCTGCCCTGCGACTTCATCCCTTAAAACTTCAGCAAAACCAATTATGGCATTCAGCGGGGTGCGAAGTTCATGTGACATAGTAGCCAAAAATTCCGATTTAAGCCTGTTCGCCTTCTCAAGTGCAATATTTGCCTTCTGAAGTTCTTCCGTTCTTTCGGCAACCCTCTTTTCCAGTACAACATTCAGGTCCTGAAGCCTTGTAATACGCATAAAATCAAGCCAGGAGACTACATCCTCATACTCGGAAATATTCAATCCCTTTTTTTCTTCTTCAATACTTACCCGCAGACGTACGATCTTGCTCAAACACCAGAAAAACAGCATTCCAAGCCCGAACGACCATGCGAAGGCAACCCCAACACCCAATGCCTGTACACCAAGCTGGTGTAACCGGTCACCGCTCTCTACCAGCAGTGTTGCTTCTTTGGCAAATGGCGCGACACAAAGCGTACCCAGAGCACCACCAACTCCATGAACAGTCACGGCTGCTACCGGGTCGTCAATCTTCAACACTTTCTCAATAAAGTCCTGGGCAAGGGGTACAATAATACCGATAAGGAGGCCGATATAAACAGCGCCATCAGGGTGTACCCTGCTTGAGCCGGCAGTTATAGCTACAAGGCCGGCCAATACAGCCGTAAAGAGTTTTCCAGCATCCACCCTTCTTCCCCTGATATATGTAAATATTAATGCAGACGTCCCTGCTGATGCTGCTGCCAGATTTGTATTGATAAGGACAATACTAATATCAGCACTGGCCCGTAAAAGACTTCCACCATTAAAGCCAAACCAACCAAACCAAAGGAAGAAAGTACCAAGAGTAACGAGTGGAATATTATGTAAACCCATGCGGTTTGATGAACCATCCTGATTGTATTTTCCAGTTCTCGGCCCTACGAATATTGCTCCTGCAAGGGCAAACCATCCACCAATGGAATGCACTACCGTGGAACCTGCAAAATCAATAAACCCCATTTTGCCTATCCAACCGGCTTGTTCCGGATAAAAGAGGTTTCCCCATACCCAATGGCCAAAAATTGGATAAATAACAGACACCAGGAATATGCAGCCAATAACATTTATAACAAAGCAAGACCGTTCTGCTATAGCACCTGTCATTATGGTGGAAGCTGTGGCGGCAAAAACCAGTTCGAAAAATAGAAAGGTATAGTCCAGAGGACCGGGGTGTGTTTGTACTCCCATGGCAAAGAAATGATCCGTTCCAATGAAACCCGTGTAACTTTTTCCAAACATAAGCCCGAATCCAACTGCATAAAATATAAGGGAAGATATGAGAAATACTACGAGATTCCTGATAGAAACACTAATGGCGTTCTTCGATTGTGCAAACCCGGCTTCATATGATGTGAACCCTAGCTGCATAAAGAATACCATGCATGCCGCAGTCATAATCCAGACATGATTAATATTTATCTGTATGTTTTCCATAATATTAAGTTTACCTATAATGATAATAATTCAAAGAAAAAATTGATTTTGTCTTTATATTATGTTAGATTTTTCGCAATTTTGGCAGATATATTCCGCATGCAGGGTAAACACTTAGGTTTGTTTTCCTGCAAGAAATGCATAGATATTATAAAAAGTTACCGAAGGCTTAATTTAATATATAGGAATTTTAACCTTGGTAGGGCTCAGAGCTGGTTCAATCGTCCACGATTGAACCGAAACGTTTAGCATGTCTCATACGCCTGGAGTAAACCAAAACGTACAGACACATGCTAAACGCATGGTTCAATCTACAAGATTGAACCAACCTTAGAGATGCAAGGCTAAAGCCTTGCCTACATAATTCAAGACGCTCATATTTATTTCCCATATTGAAATTCAAATTTATAAAGACATGACGATAAATAATAGGAATAATTCACTTTTATTTTTCCTTTATTTAGTCATTTCGCTAAATCTCATTTCACCGAAAATTTTCGCTGATGGTACTGATATCATTTCTGACTCAATTGAAGAAAAAGCCCGTCTTACAGAGATGTCTTCTGTTGATTATGAGGAGGTTTCTTTAGATCCTGCCGTCGAAGAAGGAATTTCTATAGAAGCTATCTGGTTCGGATTTAAGGACGACGTAGCCATCTCAACAAGGCACAAGATACCAGTCAGCAAGGCACCAAGCATCGTAACGGTAATAACCGCTGAAGAGATTAAGAATTTAGGCTATCGTACATTTGCAGAAATCCTGAGAATCGTACCCGGATTTGAGATTCTCAAGAATGCCACTCTTGGAGGTATAGTCCCTGCTGTACGGGGTTTTGAAAGTGCAAATAAAATAAGGGTAATGCTGAACGGGCATTTCGTGAATAATCCTTTACGGGGTGAGGCCTTTACTCTTTTTGATGATTTTCCTGTAGAAAATATAAAGAGGATAGAGATTATTCGCGGCCCAGGTTCTGCCATGTACGGTGAAAATGCATTTTTGGCTGTTATTAATATTATTACCTTTGGTGCCCTGGATATTGACGGCATAAAGATAAGTAGTGGCTATGGCAGTTTCGATACAAAAGAGGGGAATATCGTATTTGGAAAATCACATGGAAATATCAATATTTCCGGATTAGTCCGCTACAGGGAGACTGACGGCTTCGACGGTATTGTTGAAAGCGATTTTCTTCAGAATGAAGGAAGAGTCCAGGACTGGAGAAGGGAATACGACTTGAATTTAAGAGTCACTTACAAGGATTTTTATGCAGAGGGGTTATACATAAATAAAAACCAGGGTCCTTTTATAGGACCTCAACTCGCTTTAAACGATGAGTCTGATATTGAAAATAATTATGTTTTTGCTGAAATAGGCTATAAAAAGACCCTTGACGGGTGCTTTACACTCAAACCAAGGGTTTATTATGATCAGTTCGATAGAAATGCTTATATTGAGGCACTACCGGAGAAAGCAGCTATTCCTTTAGACACAGATGGAGATGGCATATCAGATACATTTGAAACGTACCCCGATAGTTTTTTTGTCAACAGCAAGGTAATAGAAAGAATTGTTGGTACAGAAATACCGCTTGATTATAAACTGTTCGACGGAAACTTGCTTACTCTGGGCATGGAATATCGCCTAATCAACCAGGATAATATTCATTTCTTAAGCAATGTTCATCCAGTAACGCTAAAACCTCTGGATTCCCTCCATGATTTTTCTGATTCTTATCCGCAAATAGACAATGCCACACGGCATATATGGTCATTTTACATGCAGGATACATGGGATATCACCGATGCCTTAAATCTTACCATGGGTGTGCGTCATGATCAATATAGTGATTTTGGCGGTGCAACCAGTCCACGTTTCGGTTTAACGTGGGCGTTTGTAAAAAATGCGTCACTAAAGTTTTTGTATGGTGAAGCCTTCCGTGCGCCAAGCTTTGCAGAAATGCATGCTATATATCAAAGTAATTCCATTATTCAAGGGAATAAGGACTTGGACCCGGAAACAATAAGGACATATGAGCTTGGATTAACTTATCAATTTCATAAATATGTTACAAGCAGCATTAACTATTTCAAAAACGATATTAAAGATCTTATTGTCCTGCGGAGTATTTTTGAAGATAACACAAGGGTTTTGAGATACGAGAATTCTGGAAATGCCAATGTTCAGGGAATTGAAGTGGAGACCAGGGTAGACTTGATGGAAGGTAATTACATCTTCATGAATTATACCTTTCAGGAACCACAGGATAATCACGGGAATGACTTGCCATTTGTAGCAAGACATAAAGGGAATTTTGGTGTAAATATTCATCCCTGGAAGTATATCAATACCAATATAAATACCTTTGTCAGTGGCAGCCGCTCGAGAGAAGAGGATGACACGAGAGATGACCTGCCTCCGTATGCACTTGTAAACCTTTCTGTTATTGGAAGAAAATTCTTCAGGACAATGGAAGTACAGGGAACGGTGTTCAACCTACTGGATAAGGATTACAGCGACCCCGGACCCATTGCCATACCGGATGA
>CAZPUD010000014.1:21856-28364 GCA_964589115.1 uncultured candidatus Brocadiaceae bacterium
GAGGCTAAAAAATGATAAGAGAGTATATTCTCTCAGAAAAAAATAAAAGAACTATAATTTTTCCGGTGATTTCAATCATCTTCATATTTACTTTCTTTACCTTACTTCAAACATCAGGAATAGTTGCTGATGAAAAGACCGTATCTCCAAAAAACATCAATGATCGTGAGAAAAAGGTCATCATAATCCGGGGCCATCAGGTTTCAGCTTATAATGAGGCGATAAGGGGGTTCGAGGAAGAATGCAAAGGGAAAAATATTTCCATAAAAGCAATCTACGATTTAAAGGGAGATGCGGAAGAGGGTAAAAGAATCATTAGAGGCATAAAAAATGACAAGCTAAAACCCGATCTCATCCTTACTGTGGGAGTACTTGCTGCAATTCTTGTAAAAGAGCAATTCAATGACATTCCTATTATCTTCTGCATGGTTATCAATTACGAGCGATTCAATCTGCAAGGGGATAATATTACCGGTATTTCCTCTGAGGCGCCGGTAGAAGAACAATTTGCTATTTTTCAAAAGCTTCTTGGCAACCATAAGAATATTGGTGTTGTCTATGACCCAACAAAAACGGGAAACATTATCTCAAAAGCAATGAACGTATCAAAAAGGCTTGGATTTGATCTCGTAGGAACAGAGGTAACATCAGAAAGAGAGGTTGCATCGGCTATCAAGGGTATTATCGAGAAAATTAATGCTTTATGGATAATACCTGATAGTACGGTTATCACAAAAGACTCCCTTGATGTTATCCTGAAATTAACGCAGAAATACCATCTTCCTACATTCTGTACTTCCAGCGCAGTTGTAAAGGCCGGAGCACTCATCTCCATTTCTCCGGATTATACATATACAGGTATCCAGGCAGCTCAAATAGCCCAAATATTAATAAACCACCCTAAAGTAACATCATTAGGCATGAAACAATCAGATAAACTGAAGTTAACTTTAAACACCGAAATAGCAGAGGAAATAGGGGTAAATATATCACCATTTAAATACCGTCCTGATGTGGTTTTATATCCATAGTGTGGTGTAGCCACAACAAATAAAAATAGTTATAGAGTTATGGAGTTGTAGAGTTAAAAACCCGGCAACTTTATAACGCTATAACTTGATTGAATACGGATTACGGTTCCCGGTTTTCGGTTTCCGTTTTCCGGGTCACGGGCTACGGGCCACGGACCACGGTTCCTGTTTTTTCCGTGGCTAACAAGATTAAAGTAAGATAACCCTTTCCAATAATAGCCTTATGAAAAAATGAGAGTCGCCATGACTAGTATCCGTACAAAGCTTGTCTCTTTAATTTGCCTTTTGATATTTGTTATAGATATGGCCAGTTGCCTATCCTTATACATTCATGCAAAAGAGCAGCAGGAAGAAATCCTGGAAAAAATAGGTACATCTTTGATTACGCTCCTTGCCCAGGATAATGAAGTCAGACTTGCCCTGAGTCATA
This sequence comes from uncultured candidatus Brocadiaceae bacterium, assembly GCA_964589115.1. Taxonomy (GTDB): domain Bacteria; phylum Planctomycetota; class Brocadiia; order Brocadiales; family Brocadiaceae; genus JBDIVL01. Next base: position 23,318 of record CAZPUD010000014.1, read on the forward strand.
AACAACTTGCCTTTCTCGATGAACCTATCAGGCGGATGAGGTCGTTTGACACGGAAGAAGAAATAGGATACTGGCGTGTGATAAGTACTGAAAAGATTTTAATTGAAAAAGAATCCCCCTGGTGCAAGGTTCAAATGGATGAAATTCCTATTAGGAATAGCAGCAAGGACCCAGATGCGCTCCTTATCAACCGGATAGTCGTCTCCTCAGGAGAAGTGCTCTATGATTTCTCAGCGCCTGTTTTCGAGAATGTTCCCGTTTCTGAAGAAGTATTTGCAACACAGCTATTAAGTAAAGATATCATTACCGGAGAATCAAAACAGCAAATCTTGGGTTTCGTACAAATTGGTATATGTACCTGTAAATTAAATGAAAAGATACATAAGATAATTCTATACAGTATTATCCCTGTAGGAATAGGTATTATCCTTGGGGGAGTATCCATTGCCTTCTTCCTGACCAAGTATCTTGTTTTACCACTGCAGAATTTGGCGAATGTCACCCTGGGTATTGCCAAAGGTGATCTCACACGTACGGTAGATGTACATTCCCATGATGAAGTTGGACAACTCTCGATGAATTTTAACCAGATGACAAAGGCACTTAAAAGGTACCATTCTGCCTTAAAACAGGAAATAACGAAGCACATGCGTACAGAAAAGCTATTACAGCACCGGGTTAAGATGGAAGAAATTATAACAATCATATCGACAAGTTTTATAAACCTTCCACCGGATATGGTTGATACCGGTATAAACCATGCATTGAAAACGATTGGAGAATTTGTTGGAGTTGACCGCAGCTATGTTTTTCTATATTCCGATAACAGTAAAGAAAAAATGGATAATACACATGAATGGTACGCAGAGGGAATTGAACCACAGATTGAAAATCTTAAAGAGGTTCGGGTTAATCAATTCCCATGGGGAATAGAAAAATTAAAGCGTTTCGAGACCATTCATATTCCCAGGGTAGCAGATTTACCGGATTACGCCCGCGCTGAGAAGGAACTTCAGCAATTACAATCTGTCCAGTCATTCATAGTTGTTCCGATGATTTATAACGGAAATCTTGTTGGATTTTTGGGATTCGATTCAGTACGAATGGAAAAAGCATGGACGGAAGAGGATATTGCACTACTGAAAATGGTAGGAGAAATATTTGTAAATGCATTAGAACACAAGCGAAAGGAAGGGTTATTACAAAATGCGTACAACCAGCTGGAAATTCGTATTGAAGAACGTACTGCTGAACTCTTAAGGGCCAACAGGCTCCTGAAGCAGGCAAAAGACTATGCCGAAAACCTTATTGAAACAGCAAATGTAATGATCATCGGATTGGACATCGATGGAAACATACAGGTATTTAATAGCACGGCAGAAAAAATTACAGGTTACAAAAGGGCAGAAGTTAAAGGCAAGAACTGGTTTAAAACAATCCTGCCTTACGATAAATACCTCTATGTTTGGGATGTATTTACAAAATGGAAAGTCGGGGAGGGCCTGTTAAGAAATTTTGAAAATCCCATTCTTACAAAATCCGGCACACAGAGGTACATATCATGGCAGAATACCGAGATGAGAGAACAGGAAAAGATTGTAGGCATAATTTTGTTCGGAGTCGATATAACTGAACAGAAACGAATGAAGGCGTTGGTAGACCGAATTCGCCTTATGTCATTTATCAAAGATGTAAGCATCTCGCTGAGTAAAGGCGTAACCCTGCACGATATCCTGTATTACTGCGCCGAGGCTGTCGTTCATAATCTTGAAGCAGCATTTGCCCGTATATGGATACTCAATGAAAAAGAAAATGTCCTGGAACTCAGGGCTAGTGCAAAAATGTATCCTCATACTGACGGTCATCATAGTAAAATACCCGTTGGTAAATTTAAAATAGGCCGAATTGCACAGGAATGTCAGCCATATTTGACGAATTCTGTTATCAATGACCTCCATATCAATGATAAGGACTGGGAGGAACGGGAAGGAATAACAGCTTTTATAGGGTATCCACTGATTGTTGGGAATCGTTTAGTAGGAGTTGTTGCGATGTTTTCCCGTAAACCACTTACCGAATTTACTGCTAAAGCACTGGCATCTGCCGCGGATATCATTGCGCTCGGTATCGATCGCAAACAGGCAGAAGAAGCACTGCGCATGAGCGAGGGTAAATATAGAATGCTGCTTGAAAACCTGCCACAGAGGATATTCTATAAGGATAGGAATTCAGTGTATATGTCATGTAACGAAAATTTTGCCAATGACTTACATATAAAAGCCGATGAAATTATGGGAAAGACAGATTATGACTTTTATCCAAAAGTACTTGCTGAGAAGTACAGAACAGATGACAGGAGGATTATGGAGTCAGGACGGGCAGAAGATATTGAAGAGAAATACATTAGGGATGGGACAGAATTGATTGTGCATACTGTTAAGACTCCAATACGTGATGAAAAAGGTAATGTGAATGGTATATTAGGTATTTTCTGGGATATTACTGACAAAGTAGCTTTACAGATGGAATCTATGCGCTCCCGGCATCTCGTATCCCTGGGCGAACTGGCAGCAGGCGTAGCTCATGAGATCAACAATCCCATAAATGGTATCATCAATTGCGCTCAAATATTATTTGATAAAAGTAAACCGGGAAGTAGAGAGAATGATATGGGGGATCGGATTATTAAGGAAGGTAAACGCATAGCAACCATAGTCAGCAGACTTCTTTCTTTTGCCAGACCGGGCGATGGAAAAGAAAGGAAGATTACTACCAATATTCACGGGATATTGTCCGATACACTTATTCTGACAGAAGCACAGTTGAAGAAAGAGGGAATAAAAATACAATCGAACATTCCTCAAAATCTTTCAGAAATCCTTGTACATCCTCAACAGATTCAACAGGTATTTCTTAATATAATCATAAATGCCCGGTACGCCTTAAATCAAAAATATCCAAGATCACATGATAATAAGATCCTCGCAATTATAGGGGAAGAGATAACCATAGATAATTGTCCATATATAAAAATTATTTTTCTTGATCATGGTACAGGCATACCTGCTAACGCTATTGATAAAGTAATGGACCCCTTTTTCACTATGAAACCGAGGGGTAAAGGAACCGGATTAGGTCTAAGCATAAGCTATAGTATTATCCGTGACCATAATGGTGAATTTATAATTGACAGCATCGAAGGTGAATTTACCAGGGTTGCAGTCATACTACCGGCGTTTAAACGTTGAGGAATTTAATGAAGGCAAAAATCCTTATAATCGATGATGAAGAGAATATCAGATTTACCCTGAAAAGTTTCCTTTTGGATGGAGGGTATGAGGCCGTAGCAGTTGATGATTATTATAAGGCCCTGGCTATGATCGATAATACTGATTTTGATGTAATATTTGCAGACATCTTTCTAGGCGGGAATAGCGGTATTGATATCCTGAGGGAAGTCAGGGACAGGAGACTGAATTGCCCGGTTATCATGATTACAGGGGTTCCCGATGTTGAAACAGCTTCCGAGGCACTTAGGCTGGATGCATTTGATTATATATCGAAACCTGTACTGAAGGACGAATTATTACGGGTTGCCAAGATGGCTTTACAGCACAAGGCATTGATAGATGAAAAAGAGAAGTACCGCTTAAATCTCGAAGCAATAATCAACAGTGTAAAGGATGCAATTATCACGGTAGATAAGGAATTATTTGTACTTGAAATTAATGAAGCGGCGAAAGATATCTGCAGTTTTTCCCGCGACATTATTGGAAAGCCATTAAACTCTTTCCCGAGAGTTTGCAATGGACAATGCCTTAACGCCCTTGAGGAAACGATTAAGGGAAAAAAGCCGATAGAAATATATCGAATTGAGTGTATGCATAAACTCCGTTCGCAACAAACCGTGGCCGTTACTACCTATCCTCTTCTTAATAAGAAAGGCGCGTTTTCAGGGGTAGTCCTTGTGGTAAGCGATGAAACACACCTGGCTGATCTGGAAAGAGACATGATGGAACGCCAGCAGTTACATAATATAATTGGAAAAAGTGAAAAGATGCAAATAATTTATTCCCTAATAGAGGATTTGGCCGATGTCCAAACTACAGTTCTCGTTACAGGAGGAAGTGGTACAGGAAAGGAACTTGTCGCAGAAGCTTTGCATTACAAAGGGATTCGCAGCAATAAACCTTTTGTGAAGGTAAACTGTACTGCTTTATCTGATAGTTTGCTTGAGAGTGAACTTTTCGGGCATATCAAAGGTGCCTTCACCGGCGCCGTTAAAGACAGGGTAGGAAGGTTTCAAAAGGCAGATGGCGGTACAATATTTTTAGATGAAATTGGTGATATATCACCAAGAATGCAGCTCCGGCTTTTGAGAGTGCTACAGGAAAAGGAGTTTGAAAGGGTTGGAGACTCCACACCAATTAAGGTCGATGTCAGGGTCATTGCCGCTACCCACCAAAACCTTCGGGAGAAAATCAGACGGGGCGAATTCAGGGAAGACCTTTATTACCGTCTGAAGGTAGTAGAAATCAACCTGCCGCCATTAAAGGAAAGGAGAGAGGATATACCACTGTTGGTAAACCATTTTATCAATAAGTTTAACAAAAAGTTACATAAAGATATTGACGATGTTTCCTCTGATGTTCAAAAAATATTTCTGGACTATTCATGGCCTGGCAACGTAAGAGAATTAGAACACACCATAGAACACGCATTTGTCATCTGCCATCAAAACACCATCGCTATGGATCACTTGCCACTTACTTTTAAGGGTTTTATTGAAACAAGGATTGCCTCTCTTGAAAACACGGTGGCAGATGAACGTCAGGCAATTTTCAATGCCCTTGAGAAGACCGGATGGAGCAGGGCCAAGGCTGCACGCCTTTTAGGAATGAGTCGAAGTACTTTTTATAGAAAAATTGAAGAATACAAAATAAAGATGAAAGAAGTGTAATATTATGCCCGGCCCGAACGAATTGGAAGAGAAATGATAGGGGTAGGGAAGGCTTTTGCCTCCCCTCCCTCCGAACCGTACAGGCGG
>CAZPUD010000015.1:0-27783 GCA_964589115.1 uncultured candidatus Brocadiaceae bacterium
ATCGGTGATTGATTTGATAAAACAAACGAGTACCTATCGTTGTAAGGAATTTGAAACCCTGACAAATGAAGAAAAAAGGAACATTATAAAGCTCAACCGCCTCCTTTTACAGGAAACGTATCCGCAGGTAACCCCTAAACGATTGACTCATAAAGTAACATCGCTCGAAGGTGATGGGAATGAGGACAAAAGTGAAGAACATAACACACCAAAAGATTATATCAAAGATAGAACAGAATTATCGCCAGAAGATGATTACTATTTTAAAGAGCTGAGAGATGATCTAAATAAAATATTCTTTAATTTGCCCTGTAGAATTCAAGTGATGATGCTAGAACGTTTTTCTTCTGAAGAAAGAAAATTAAGAGATATCGCTGAAATGCTAGGTGTTGCCCATACAACCGTTATGAGAAGCATGGAAAAATTTGGAATTGAACCCCTACAAAAAAGAATAAAAATATTTTTGAAAGAACAGGACATGGAGATCAATGATAAAAATATTCAGGAAGTTATAAGGTTTTTCTTAATTAATAAGGAACAATCGCTATGAAGACTAAACATAGAACTATCGATGAGCTTTTGATATATCTGGAAAGCCCAATCGGAGCTAAAGAAGATGAAAATATTGAGGCACATTTGGCGGAATGTGATGAATGTGTATCAGACCTGCATCTTATTGATCTATTAAGGATCGGCATAAAGGAATTCGGTAAACATTCTCAGTCGCTGATAGTAAGCGGTAAATCTCCGCATATAATGAATGAAGAAATATCCGGATATATCTCTGAATCATGCAGTGAAGATGAAAAGAGGATGATTGTGACGCACCTGGCCGGATGTGGCCGTTGCCTAAACGATGTGTTTGCAATAATGAAATTGAAAAATCAGATGGAACAGGAATCATCCCTGATAAAACAAGGCTACCTCATTTACCAATTTATAAGAAATCACCCTGCCAGAATCACTTCGATAGAAAAAGAGGCAAAGGGCCTGCTCCGCAGCGCTGCAAAATTTTTGGCATTGCCTGGAATAGAAAGGGCATTGAGCATGTCATTTCAAGGAACAGAAAGTAATGAAACCGGGCTATACAAAAAACCCGCAATATATGATAAATTTGATGAATTTGTCATTGAAGTAACAGAAACTCAGTCAAAACCTCCAAAAGTTATCATAGGTATCATGGCACGAAAAGATTTTAAACAGGCTAAAATTATCATCTACCTGAAGGATGAACAGAAAAAAGGGTTAACGGAGATGGTACCGCTTCACCAAAGAAACGCAATAGTCCATAAGGAAGGCATAAGAACAGAAGATATCCTCGGCATTGAAGTACAGGGATATACATTGTAAGGATATGGCTCAACAAATAATCAATGATAACACCAGAGAACATTGCCGGAAAAAGGAGTTTCAGTTGGTACCTGCTAACCCTCGATTGACAAAAATAAATATTGAAAAAACTATAGAAGAATTAAATCGTGAAAGAGAAGAAGGTAAATCACATTTTGCTTGTTATCTTAAGGCGCTTGATATTTTCAACGATCTATGCAACGGTAATCCTGAAGAAAAAGAGGTAGATTATGGTGTTATTAAATCCATTTCTGAAGAGACTGCATTTAGCCTGAGGATGGAACTCGAATGCTTTGTCGATTCACTTATAGACGGGAACATAAAAGGAAAATGGAAGGATTTAGTAAAAAGGCTTAAGGAGCTCCATTCTCCATGTTAACCAGCATAAATACAATTGTGGTAAGAGGATCTGGTAGCGAAAAAAGCGCTAAAATCCACTTTATTCAACTATCACCAATTAAAAGCGGAACAAAGGACTTCATTTTCCCGAGCCTTGGAGAGAAAGAGATAAAAAGGTTAACAGATACCATTTCAAAAATACGGGGGATGAAGGCAAAAGATCAATTGTACATACGTATCGACCTTAACATCGATAAGGATCCGTTTTCTCATTATCAGGAGTTTTTGACCGATCTTAGGTCATTGGAGCTTTCAATTGGAATAGCTATTCACATATGTGATGACGCAAACAATAACTGGCACAATAAGTGGCAAGAATGGTGCTTTAGTGGTGTGATTCATAACCTGGATTGCACTGTTGGCAAAGTAGACTCAATTAATGTTAAAATCAATGCTGCTTTAATTCATGAAAAGATACGATTCATTATGGTTCCCTATGATAACAAGCAAGAGGTGATAAACTGGGCCAAGGAAAGGAAACTCAAATATAAAGAAATACTGAACAATAACTTACCGAACACCCCGGACGAAAAATCCGTCCCACTCCTTAAAAAAATAGTACAGCTAACAACCAGACATACCCTCGCAAGGATTGCTCTGATACTATGGTTTTTATCTTTATCCTATATCCCTATAAGATATTTATACTGGAATTCCCTTTTATCATGGAAGGCAGGAGCTCCCCGGGTAACCATACAACTTCCCACTGCCAATGTTGAGGAAATTAAAAATCTGCTTTTAAAAAATGGGTTCCCGGAAGCCCCGGTTAATTCTTCACCTATATCCCGATTAACAAAGATAAACCAGAAGGGAAAGGCTTCCATTACGCTAAGGGGAGAAAAATTTATTGAATTTGAGATAATTGATCAGAATGACTTGAGCTTTAAGGCCTGTTATTTTTGTGCTGCCTATGCAGTTATATTCGCTTGTTCTGTTGTAATATTTTCATTGAACAAAAGAAATCTTTGTAAAAATGATAGTAAAAAAGCCCAATTCCATTCTATTGTTATCCCCGATAGTAATAAAGAAATTTTTTTCGTGAAAAATTTAAAAGAGGCAGAAACTATTGTAAAAGAAAGACTCGTGTAAAGATATTCCACAGTGTTACCTTTACTGTTACAGTATCATGGCATCTAATCAGAAAAACCATTAATTACTTTCTATTAAAAAGATCAAAATTTGAACATTACTTTGAGACAGAAGTGTCTCATGAGACACTTCTGTCCTGAGACACCTCTGTCTCATGGGACACTTTTGTGTCATTTAGCAAATTTCACACCTGAAAAAAGCCTATTCTAAGTTAATTGATTTAATAGTTATAAGCTGCTGTAGAATAACAACTAATACAAAGTAAACGCATTGTGTCATTACTATAATTTTTTTGTCACAAAATTGCCACCTTTGGTATACATTTTGATAATACGTTTACATTCAAATAAAACAGGTATAACTATTAACTCATCTTCTTATTTTATGTTTCTTAGCAATCTATAAGGCTTAAATGGCTGACTTATGAATAAAAGTATCTTTTATCTCCTGGAACTATTAATCTGTGTATTATTCAGTGCCTGTTCTTCCCATAATGTGAAAAAAGAAGAAATTGTAATTTCCGGAAAACCACTTTCTCTGGTAACTGACGTTTACCTGAATACCTTCGGAACGCATTTTTCCGGAACATTTGAGTACTCGGAAATTGGTGATTTTAGCAAAAGAAAAGGGTGGAGGAAACGCACCACTACAACAAGTCTTACCTATCCGGAAACACTAACTAAAGAAGTTAAAAAGACCGTACAAAAAGCCTTTGAAAATAAGATTACTACTTTAAATCCCACACGCAGGGCAGATTCATTTGCCCTGGAACTATCTTTGGGAAAAGTTACCCACCAGACATATCACCAGGTGGATACCTCAATTTTTACTTATAACTATAAAGAAGTTCCGTCAAATACATATTTAGTAACCATACATAGCGAATTGTGCTATAGTTTTTTAGCTCCCGATGGGCGACTCATCGTATCGGGGATAACAACTGGTAGAGGAGGAGGGAAAAATGCAACCTGGGGTGGTCTTTATGCCTGTACTTCCTCTTTTATATGGGCATATAGAGCAGCTTTTGAAGTAGCCATACATGAAGCCTGTATGAAACTGGTTAATGAATTGGTAACAAGCCCGGAAATTAATGCAGAAATCCGCAGAATCCATATGCTAAATACCTTGCCTGCAAATCTCATCGCAGATATTAAATTCTCTGACGAATCATCCCTTATTCCCAATAATGTGATAGATGCCAGTGAGGAATCTCTTATTACCGTTTCCGTTACGAACGAAGGAAAAGGAACCTCATTCGACGTTGTCCTGAGTGTGGAATCTGCTTGCAGAAATATTGATTTTGAAAAAACCATTACCATAGGCGACATCCTGCCCGGAGAGAAAAAGGATATATCGATTCCCATAAAAGCCGGTTTAGATATTGAAACGGGTACAGTACCTTTTTTTATAACCTGTAAGGAAAAACGTGGATATGACAGTAGAAAGTACCATCTTACCGTTCCGGCAGCATGTATAGATAAACCAGAACTGCTGATTACCGGATATAAAATCAATGACAGCGCCACAGGTTTTGCTTCCGGAAACGGGAATGGTATTCCTGAAAACGGTGAAACGATCGAGATTATTCCATTTATTAAAAACAACGGAAAAGGAAAGGCAATTAACGTCAATCTGTCCGTAGCTTCCATCAATGGGAATATTTCCATAAAAAAGCAGGAAATGACAATTCCCCAAATTATACCGGGGCAAACGGTTTCCGGGAACCTGGTATTATCGATCCCGACAACCTTTTCGGAAGGGAGTATAAACATGAATCTCTCCGCATCCGATGTGCGCGGTGCATCAAAAACCACACAACCCTTCACCATAAATACTGAAATCCGTCAACCTGCACTTGTTTACACGTATGAAATCATTGATAGAAATAAAAACGGCATCATGGAAAATGGAGAATCGGGAGAACTGGTAATTCGTACAACAAATAAAGGGCAGATGGATGCAAGGGATGTCTCTATTTACCTGCAATCTGGAGACGTTAAATTTTCAAATACCACCGCCAGCATGCATTGTTTGCCGGTTAATTCTTCAAATATGAGACATTCATTTTCCTTTCATGTTTCCCGTACTTTTGAAAAGAATTCTGCGGATATCAATATCAAGCTTGAGCAAAAGGACTTCCAGGCATTAACGGGTAACATTCACATACCTGTAAAACTAGTCCAGCCAGACCTTGTAATTACCCACCATTTCCTTGACACAAACAACAACGGAAACATTGAACAGGGAGAAAGCATAGAACTTATTATCAAAGTAAAAAACCAGGGAGAACTCGATGCAGAGAACGTTGTGCTGAACCTGCTTACCGACCGGCAGGGTACAATACGTAACGGTGTAGTGTTGAATGGCGCCAGCGAAAAGGAAATTGCGGTTGGCGGGATACAGGCTGGCCGGGAATGTGAAGCGAGGCGGTTTTTGATTGATGTGCGACGCGGGGCGGGAATCGGCCCCCTCCCTGTTAAATTTACTATCAATCAAAAGGATTTCAAGAGTAAGGAAGAACAGATTCTTCTCATCGTTGTCAAAGAACAACCTGTAAACATAACCGTTAAACCCGAAAAGGCTATAGAATATCAATCAGTCCCCATTGCACTTGCCGATTATAACAATCCACCAATTATTGCCATCGCCTTTCCTGAAAATAATAAAAGGTATGTATCAGATACCGTATTACTGAAAGGTACTGTTGTTGACGATAGAGGAATATCTACCCTTGAGATCAAAGTAAATGACCGTCGTATAAATACTGCAGGTCGGGGTCTGGTAATTGAGGGAGAAGCGGATACGAATCAAAAAGAGCGGCATTTTTCACATGCAATACCACTTGCCGAAGGCAGGAATGATATTACGGTAACGGCATTTGATATTGACAATCTTTCAAGTTCCAAAACGGTTACGGTGTTTCGGGAGCCGAAACAAGGCGCAATATGGGCAGCAGTAATCGGAATTAACCATTATGAAAATAAGCAAATAAAACCACTGAAATACGCCAGGAATGACGCTGTATCTTTCGCCAATTATCTCCGAGACAACTGGGGACTGGACGAGAATCATCTTTTCGAGCTATACGATGAAAATGCCACTACAAAAAATATCCGGTCACTTCTCGGTACAAGACTTCGAAAGAATGCTGGCAGCCCGGAAGATACGGTTTTTATATTCTTTGCCGGGCACGGCGCCCCGGAAGAAGATACGGAAAGTCTGGACAACGATGGGATCACAAAGTATATCCTTCCTCACGATACAGATCCCGGTGAGCTTTATGCTACTGCAATGCCTATGGATGAGATTGCAAAGGCATTCAGGCGCATCCGTGCGGAACGCATTATTTTTATTATCGACTCTTGTTACAGTGGAGGCAGCGGGGGACGCACCCTATTAGCTCCGGGTGGAAGGACGGCCATCCTGTCGAACGTCTTTCTGAACAGAATATCTCAGGGAAAAGGGAGGATTATAATCACATCCAGCAATGCCTCTGAAATTAGCCAGGAATCCGACAAACTTAAACACGGTTATTTTACCTATTATCTTTTGGAAGGATTGAATGGAAAGGCTGATTATGACGGGGATAACGCCATTGATATAGACGAAATTTATCGCTATTTAAACAAACACGTACCGGAAGCGACAAATGGTGCACAGCATCCGGTAAAAAAAGGAGAGGCCGAGGGGCAGGTGGTAATTGGCAGGATAAAGTCCTTCTGAGATGGCAATCATGGAAATGGACACAAATATGCTGTAAATGTCAGTTCTTTCCTGTAGACAGAGAGTCATCTTCTGTTTAACGTATAACAATTTCAAAGCGTAGGATGGGTCAAGCTAAGTGGACCCATCAATCATGTTTGTTGTTCTGACAGAATGTTTAGAATTTCAATCTTTTGAGTTAAGCAACGAATAAACCCACCCCTATCCCTCCCAAGAGGGGAATTTTAGAAGTCCCCTCTTGGGAGGGATAGGGGTGGGTAATAAAGAAAAGTCGCTAACTTTTAATATACCATATTTTATTTCAGCAGCTTACACATTTTGCAGAAATCATAAAAAACACAGAAAGGGAGAAAAGAAAATGTATGTAAAGAGTTTCAGAACGGCCAGTATATTTCAAAAAATCGGTTGTGGATTGGTTTTTGGTTTCGTTACACCATTAATACTTCTTGGTTCTCAACCTCTTTACTCCCAGGAAAAGCAGAAAGAATCCCAGGAAAAAAAGACTACCATGACAGAGCTGCAGACCGGAAAACGGGTATTGGAGCAGGTGAACGTCATTGAAGGTGGTGAGATGCTGGGCAGGATTGATTGGGAGAATATGGTTATCTATTCCGTTGGCGATGGAGTCATGCCGCCGGACGCAATCAGTCCGGCACAGGCAAGGGTTCGGGCAAAAAGGGCTGCTATCGATGAAGCATACGGCGGGATTGTTGAAATGGCAAACGAAGGAAGGGGGGATGCAGAATCAACAACGAGGAACTACGTTAACGAAAACAGGGTAGTACACACCAAGGTAACCGGTATGGTTAAAAATGCCGAAATTACGGAAATCAGACAGCATGATGACGGAAGCTACCAGATCATGATGAGAATGCCAATGACAGGCGTAAATGGACTCGGATCTGTACTGCTGCCTGTTGAAATGGAGAGAATAAGAAAAGTAAAAGTCGTAAGTACGACCAAAAGGAACGATATTGCTTCAAAACCAGAGATATCCTCCCTGCAATCCAATCAGGATGGAAATAAACAGAAAGCAGAAAAGGCAGAAAATTATACAGGGCTTATTATTATTGCCCAGGGGTTTGAAGCAAAACCAGCCATGTATCCCAGGATTATTACGGAAGACGGCAATGCTGTTTATGATGTAACAAACGTTAATCCTAATGCTGCGGTAGAAAACGGTCTTGTTGCATACCGGAAGAACCTTGCTGCGGCAGAACAGGTATCCAGGATAGGGAATAATCCACTCACGATCAAGGCCCAAAAAGTAAGCGGTAAATACAATGCTGATATAGTGATCTCAGACGAGGATGCCAGGAATATCCAGGAAGCCGATAGTAAGGGTGGTATTCTTGGCGAGGCAAAGGTTGTGGTAGTTATTGACTGATAGTAAGTCGAAAAACAAGAAGTGGGTCATTTTATACTTACAATAAGGCAGTATTTTTAAAAGGAAATAATTTTAGATATCGGGAGTTATATACGTGATATATATTAAACTCCTTGTTAGCCAGTAATCATTTATTACTTTAGTGTCAAACCTTGGGGAGGGAGGTGATTTTTCGCAAATCTTACTCAGTTATTCAATATGTATTGAAAGTAGTATCGTTTTTTATAAGTCAACCTTAACTATATGATTAACAGAGGAGGTAAAGCTCATGGCAGCAGAGTTAGTCGCAACACAGCAGACAACATTACCTGCTGATGATGTCATTGTAAGAGCAGTTCAATATTTTACGAACGGGAAATGGAGGGCGCAAAGCCAATCACAAAGAGTTGCAACGTTTGTTGGAATTCCACCAATTCCTTGGGTGCTTATGTTTTGCACTTATATCAGTTTTTTCTTTTTTCTCGTACCTGGGATTATTATGTACTTCTTTGTCGTTCGTAAAGTTAGACGACTTCAAAATATAGTGGTTAGTTGTAATCCAAATGAAAAAGGAACCGAGGTGGTCATTACCTACACTAAAATTGCCAAAAATATGGTTGACCGCTTTTTGACTTCACTACCCACCGTACCTGAAACCGCGGTAGCTTAAGTTTGCTTAGTGAGCGTCTATGACTAAAAGTTATAACTATCAGGCAGCGTGGCTAGATGAACTCAGAAAGAAAACTATGGAAAGTGACAAGAATTGGGGTGTAGCAATTTGTCTGTCGTTTTTCTTTGGTTTTCTTGGCCTTGACAGATTGTATCTTGATCAGTTATGGTTAGGGCTTTTTAAGTTTTTAACGTTCGGCGGAATAGGGATATGGTGGTTTATAGATTTGATTTTACTATTCTTAGGACAAATGAAAGATGCTGATGGAAAAATTGTAACTAGACCTTTCTGAGAAAATATCTGTCACTGTCTCACGTATAGGTTTACAGTTAAATTTCTTACTATGTAAGAAAAATGTATCGCTATTTTTAACAAGAAGGATTGTATCAATTTGGTATTTAAAAAAACGGGAATACCATCAAGATCCCAGTTAAAAGCAGCGTAGTAAAAGAAAATAGTGTATGCCTTTGTTAAGCTCAATCGGAGCGATATAGTATTCATGTGTTTCATATATCGCTCCTTTGAAGCTTACAATAGAGTATGGTATTGCTGGCTATTTTTATTTCATTCTTAACTAGCTATTTTTCAAAAACTAAAGTGGTTCGATGATTCGTATTTTCAAAAGTATGATTCTTTTTATTTTTAAACCACGGCGTTTCTGTATTCATCTGCATATAATCGCAGTTTTTGGATTAATATTTTGTATAATGTTTCCGGGGAATGCTCAATCTGCCTTTGGAGAAGTTATTACACCTTATTTCCAATTAGTAAGGACATACAAGATGCCTCCTTCCGGTATACATCTTGATCTTGCAGTGAATTCACAGGGAGAAATTCTCATTGCTGATGGCGATAAACACCGCATATCAAAGATTGACCCGCTTTCTGGCAACATTGAGGCCTTCCAGATCGATCTTAAATACATGGATAAACCATTCACACCCTATGGAATCTTTCCGGATACTGCAGACAACATATATATTGCAAATCCAGACCTTCATACAGTACTCATGATTGATCCTGACGGTAGTATCAAAAAGAAAACCGGCGGATTTGGGAGCATATTGGAACGCCCGGTAGATATCGTCATGGATACAGATGGAAATATGTATGTATTGGATGCGATAGGTCCCCGTATACATGTCTTCAGCCATGATGGCACTACCACTGAGTCAATACAAATTGAAACGAAGTTACAAAATTCTTCTGTAACATATTTGTGTATTGACCCAAATGGAAATATTTTTATTCCAGATAAAGGCGCCAGAAAGATTCTAAAGATATCACCAACAAGGAAAACTATTATGTTTGGAGAAATTAGTCATGGGGAAGGATATCCGATTGATCCAACGGGCATCGCCTTCGGGGAAAACGATACTATTTTCGTTACCGATTATTTCAATAATGCCCTTTATCAATTTGACAGCGAAGGAAGGTTGATTAAGGATCATGTACTGATAAGGAGGTATCTCAGTAACCCCTCTGCGGTTACCTTTCATAATGGTTTTCTGTATATCGTAAACGAAGGAAAGTCCAAGATTCTCCAGTTTGAATTGAAACATGCAGTAACCGGCAAAGAACATGGACTTCTTGGAGAAATGTTTGTAGGTGAAGAACTTTATCAAGAGGCCATCTATGAACTGAAGGCCGCATTAGAACTAGGAGACAATTCCGGTGATGTATACTACTTCCTTGGCCTCAGTTTCTATCACACGGATAATTTTCAGGAATCCTTTCAATACTTCACAAGCGCATTAAAGGAGAATCCAAAAGATGTGGATGCTATTTTCCAACTCGGAAATGCCTATTACAAAATAAAAAATCTTAGTAAAGCCATAGAAAATTACGAACGTGTTCTGAATTTGAAACCGCATCATTCAACTGCCCTTCATAATCTCGCGGAGGTGTATCTGGAAACCGGAGACTTAGAAAAAGCAGAAAGTTTATTCCTGAATGCCGTACGGGCCTCTCCTGATTCCATAGACGCCAAAATCGGACTTGGAAGGGTTTTTTTGGAGAAGTGCGAGAACGAAAATGCAGAAAAGGGTTTTTCCGAGATATTACAGAAAACCCCTGAAGTAAGGCAGGCAAGATATTTTTTGGGTCTGGCATTCTTCAATCAGCGGAAATATGAAAAAGCAATCGATACCCTTTCCCGGGTATCCATTGAAGGGCCCTATTACCTGGAT
Organism: uncultured candidatus Brocadiaceae bacterium; assembly: GCA_964589115.1. Taxonomy (GTDB): domain Bacteria; phylum Planctomycetota; class Brocadiia; order Brocadiales; family Brocadiaceae; genus JBDIVL01. The sequence goes on from CAZPUD010000015.1 coordinate 10,787, forward strand.
GCCCTTTATTACCTGGGATTATCGTATAAATCTATTGGCGAATATCAAAGGTCAAAGGAGAGTTTTGAGAAGATTATCAGGATAAAACCGGATCATCAGGGTGCAAGGGAACAATTAAGAAAATAACATGGAGAGCGGAGTTACTATGAACATAAAAATGGTCGGACTAGTTTTAATGTTTTTTGTTTTTCCCATATCAATACCCTCTTTGGCGGCAGAAGCGACTTCGGAAACAGCATCAGCAACAGTTGTCGTGTATGGAGAATCCCCTGTTTACGATAACAAAATAATTCCTGCAAGAAAGAACGCACTGGAAGATGCCTTTAGAAATGCGATAAGAAAGGTACTTGGAACCCTGGTAACAGCAGAGAGCTACACGCAAAATGCCGTTTCCATCGATGATTCCATTGTGACAAGGGCAAAAGGCTACGTTAAAACCTACGATATTTTGGAAGAACAGAGGAACCATGATTCAATCCTGGTAAAGGTAAAAGTGTCCGTATCGGTAATGCCAGTTAAAAACGACCTGGACTCATTGAGAATACTCATAGAATCAATGGGGAATCCACGTATCGTTGTGCTTATAAACGAAGAAGGACAGGAAACGATAAGGGACTCTTTTGCATCACAACAGATAATTAAAACCTTTACAACGAATGGTTTTACTATTGTTGATCTGTCTTCTGCAGAAACCCTTTCGGAAAAAGAAATTCAGAATGCCTTTGTAGAAGGAGACTTCAGGAGTCTTCTTCGTAATGAATCACAAGCGGATATAGCGATGATGGGAAAGGGAGTTATAGAAAACGTTACGGACTTAGGAATGGACGGTCTAATTGGGTGTATTGTGCATCTGGATATAAAAGTAATAAGCGCCAAAACGGGTAAAATCCTGACGGAAAAATGCCTGGAGGCAAATGGTATGGGGGCAAATAAAGCATCTGCATGTAAGAATGCCTTTAGTAAGGCGGGAGAGAAGATCTGCGATCCATTAACGGACGAGATTACGAAGATCTGGGGGAACTCATTGCTCAACGGAAGGGACATACTTCTGGAAGTGCACGTTGATGATTATCCGAGGCTAAGGAGTTTTCAGAGGAGAATAAGCCAGCTCTTTGGAGTAAAACAAGTGAACCAGCAGTATTACAAAAATGGCAAGGCATGTTTCCTTTTAAAATTCACCGGTTCTTCACAAACCCTTGCCGACATCATCAGTACGACATACTTTATGGACATCCAGGTAAAAATAATTGAGTTATCAGGCGATATGGTAAAGGTTAAGGTGGAATGAGATTACTGTGAATGGTAAAGCAATGTCACCATACACAGCGTCATTAATCAGATACGAATCCCCATTTTCACGGGGACAAGTATGTCATTCCCGCGGAAGCGGGAATCCAGAAAATACTGGATTCCGGGTCAAGCCCGGAATTACGGACAGTTGTAAACTCATGTCGCTATGTATAAATTAAGCTACCTGCCGTGAAAGTCCCCCTTAGCAAAGGGGGATTTAGGGGGTTGTTTTGACCGAATACTCCTTTAAGCCACAGAGTGGCGACCTGTTTGTAGAATTAAAATCCAAACACAAAGAAAGCTCCAGAGGAGCGACCTGTACTATGTCTAATACCTATTCGCAAATTTACATTCAAATTGTCTTTGCCGTTCATGGAAGATTAAATCTTATTCCATGCCAATATAGGGACGAATTGCATAAATACATCACGGGTATTGTGCAGAACCGTGAACAAAAAATGTTATCAATTTTTTGCATGCCTGACCATACCCATTTGCTGATCGGGTTAAAACCATCTATTGCCATTTCTGATTTGGCAAGAGACATAAAAGCCGGTTCATCAAATTTTATTAATGACAGCAGATGGGTGAAAGGCAAATTCAATTGGCAGGAGGGGTTTGTAGCATTCTCCTATTCCAGGAGCTACGTAGACGCTGTCATCAAATACATTCTGCATCAGGAAGAGCATCATAGAAAGAAAACCTTCAAGGAAGAATATCTGGATTTTTTGAAGAAATACGAGATCAAATATGATGAAAAATATTTGTTTGAATGGATAGAATGAACAGGCCGCTCCTACGGAGCTTATTGGTAATGCTTTGCATAGAAAGGAAATAAAAAAATGGGTAAAAGGATTTTACTATTCAAACTGATGGTAATCATAGTGTTGTCTTTTAAAGCCTCTCTAATGGCTTATGAGGGTGAAATCAAAAACCTTTCCGCTACCATGTCAGAAAAGATTGCAACTGCGGGCAAAAAGACGGTTGCCGTGATCGATTTTACCGACCTTCAGGGGAATGTCACTGAACTCGGGCGATTTCTTGCCGAAGAACTTTCTATAACCCTTGCAGATGCAGGAGAAGGATTTGAAATTGTGGACAGGACGCACCTAAAGGCAATCTTGCAGGAACACAAACTTTCTACTACAGGCTTAATAGACCCTCAGGTGGCAAGGAAATTGGGGCAAATCGCAGGGGTAGACGCCCTGGTAACAGGGACAATAACACCATTTGGAGACAGCATAAGGGTTGCTGTTAAAGTACTGGATACTATCACTGCAAAGGTGGTCAGCGCATCTTCGGCAAATATTGCAAGAACAAAGGCGATCGAAGAACTCCTTTCAAGGGGGATAGAATCTGCCCAGCCAATTAGCCGACAGGCATCCACCGCGGGCTATGTCTCATCTACCAGTGGTCTAAAGTCAAAGAGAGTGGGAGATTTAATGGTAACGATGAAAAATATAGTAATTTCATCAAAAGACCGTGTAGCAGTAATTATGGATTTTTTTAATCAGTCAGATACGGAATTAAAATTAGCCGCTTCCGGTGATCCGTGCTTAACAGATGAAAGAGGTAACAATTTTAAATTTGATGAATACAATGGGGGAAGTCGATACCGTAGAGGTACTTTTAAATGGACAAAAGATGGGATAGGTTTAAATGCAAAATCAGGAGGTACCGTAGCGCTTTATTTTTATTCAAAGAAAATAGAGAGCATTAAGCAGATGGGTTCAAATTTTTCCGTTTCCTTTGATTATGTACTTTATGATGTTAACGATAAATCAGAATCCCATCATTCCGTTTCTTTCACTGATATAACCGCCAGTAGGAATTAAAAATTGCGAAATTCCCGGCGGGTTCAGGTTTGTAACCTGAACCCACAAGTTTATATGGACAATAGCACTATATACAATTGATAACAGAATCAACAATATAAAATACGTGTTTCAAGTTACAGATTTAAACCCGCAGAGGTACACGTGTCAGCATCACAGATTTTCTATCTTTTTCTGAAAAGGAGAATAAATATGACATGAATTGTTAACACCGGATGTGTATCCAACACGATTATTATGAAAATCTGAAAAATACGTCATCAAGAAAGGTGGTTCGGCCATGAATTGTCCGGAATGCAACAAAGAGATTGTTGCTGATAAGTTGTTCTGCAACTGGTGTGAGGCATACATTCCAAATCCTTCGATCGGTAAAAAATCGGGCTTGTTCAGGAGATGGTTAGCGAATTTTATTGACCCTGCCATAGCCTCTCTTCTGTATTTTATTGTCGCCTTAATTTTAGGTGCAGTGTTGGGGATTTCGGGTGGAGCAGCTGCTTCAACTATGGGTAGAAGTGCCGGAGTTTTGGGCGGAGGGGCTGCTTCATTCATTGCGTTCATTATCGTGACATTTGCATATGGGGGCTTTTTCTTCTGGTTTTTAAGCAAAGGTATGACACTGGGCAAGTGGATACTTGGAGAAAAAGTTGTCGAGAAACTGACTGGAAACCATCCTGGTTTCTGGCGAATGATACTGCGCGAGGTTATTGGTAAATTTGTTAGCGGACTATGCTTTGGCCTTGGCTATTTCTGGGCCATCTGGGATAAAGACAGCCAGGCATGGCATGACAAAATAGCAGGAACCGTTGTTGTGCGAAAGTAGTCCAAGTTGGGTTGAGGTACGAAACCCAACATCTCCTTCTAAAACCTACGCATAAATTTAAAATATATCGTAAAAATGAAAGGAAGCAATATGAAAAGATTGTTTTATGTAGTACCAGTATATTTGATATTACTCATGGCTTTGTCCACTTCAAGCTTGTATGCTGCTGAGTTAAGCAAGGAGGATGCAACAAAACTACTTGCCCATATGGGTTACAAAAATATTGTCATTGTGTCAGTAATTAATGGAATAGGTGTAATGGGAAATCATATCTTTTCTTGCGATAGAGCTGCTCTTGCAATCGGTTATGCAGAAAAAGAATATCCGGAAGAGATTGCGGAAAGGTTCCTTTACGATAAAGACCTTGGCTGGTTCTATTATGAAGTAGACAAAAAAAACCGGCGTGTGCGTTTATGGACCGTCCAGGGCTATCGGGTGATACGGCCGGAACCGGAAGATGTGGCTAATAAGTAGCGATGGTTGGTTCAATCTTGTAGATTGAACCATACGTTTCGAATTGGTACATAGGTTTTGGATTGGTGTCTGGTACCGGTAACATGCCTAGACGTTACAGTTCAATCGTTGACGATTGAACCAACCCGATGAACTGTATTGATATCTTTTTTGTTGGTTTAAGTTCGTAACCTGATTGTATAGAAACTTTCATTTTCTATAAGCTAGTTTTGGGTAGCACTAACAAACTTTGTTTGTCAGTGTGTTATATTCAATATCCATATATGCATTCACATACACACTGACAAACCAGTTTGTCTGTGCCACCCTGTCTAGATGGTATAGCAAAACTTCACATTTTCCCTCTGACTCGTAGGTAAAGATGCGCCTAGAAAGTGGGATAAAGGGGTGTGTTTTGATCAAATAATTCTTGCCTTAATGACATTGGTTTGCAATATGAACCCACAAGCTTATATGGATAGTGGTGTTATACACAATGCTGGATTTGCTTTACTTTTGTTTGTTTTCAAATTCTGTTTGGGGACACGATGAATGGAGAAGCTTTCTTTCCATAAATTATTGTTCAGAAGAAAAAAGGAGAAATCAAATATGAAGGGGGGAAGAACATGGTGCATTGCACAAACGGGTATATGTATTTTCTTTTTATTCCTTGCCGTTGGTAATACGGCGTTTCCGCAGGATTATGAACATATAATCCTGCCGAAATATTTTTCAAAATTGGCAGGTGAAATCAAAAAGGAGAACAAAAACGAAATAGAAAAAAAGATCAGCGGATTACTAAAATTACAGGTTCAACTGAGAAATAGCTATAAAGAACAGCCCACGCCGGAAAGATTAGACAGCATGAAGAAAATGGGCATGAGGACGGTAAAAGAAGAAATAGACCAGCAGTTAGTTTACATCCATACAAAAAAGAAATTAAGCCTCTCGAAAATCTCCTCTTTGAAAAAAATGGGGATTGTCGTATATGAAGATTCATGGGTACCGCCGCTTGAGAATCATCCTACAGGGTATGTTATAGCCAGTATGCCTGTGGATCGACTCTACGATCTTGCAGAAAAAAATTTTGTAATCCAGCTTGAGACGGCAGAAAAGGCGCTGTCACCGAAAAATGACGAAGCTGCAAAGAGCATTCAGGCAGATGATGTCTGGAATGATTATGGATACGATGGCAGCGGTGTTAGAATAGCCGTGCTGGATTCTGGTTTAGATACCACACATAATGACATCCCTGCGCCGGTAGCAAGTAAAGATTATTCTGATCATCCCAACTTAGACGATACCATCGAAAATGAAATCTCAGAACATGGTACCCATGTAACTGGCAGCGTCTTAGGGCGTGGCACACAATCAAGCGGGAAATACAAGGGTATCGCTTATGGTGCAGACCTGATATTCTTGAAGATTGGTAATGATTCAACGGGAGGTGCATCCTCTGCGGCCATGACGTCAGCCATCAAAGCAGCCGTAGATTCATATGATGCCGATATTATAAACATAAGTTATGGTGGTTTTGACGCTTATCTGGATGGTACGAATGAAGAAGACCAAGCAGTCGATTATGCCTTTAGTAAAGGAGCCTTAGTATTTATAGCAGCGGGAAATGAGGCTGACGACGAAACGCATTATTCAGGTACCGTGAGCGCCAATAGTACAACGGATTATATCAAAGTCAATGTAGGTGAAGAGTCTATTATAAGTTTTTATCTTAATTGGTATGATGGCAAAGGGACAAGAAATGATCTTGATATAAGCCTGTATGACAACAATAAAAATCAAATATCCTCTAATTTTACAAAAATCGAATATAATGAGAGTTCAAGGGGTACCGAATGCGAGCTTATATACTACAATAACTCTGTGTATGAGTCTGCAACCTATTATCTCAGGGTAATGAACAATGCAAGCAGTAACCAGGCTTTTCATATATATTCATTAGATGACAATGTAACCTTTGAAAATGCAGATAGCAGTTATACGATTGGGTCACCGGCTACTGCCGACGATGCCATAGCTGTTGGATCTTATATAAGCAGAAAAACATGGACTGATTATAAAGGGGACTCCTGGAAATATATAGATAACCCTACCGTTGGCAACATTTCCTCATTTAGCAGCCATGGTCCCAGAATTGATGGTGTAAAAAAACCTGATATTACTGCTCCAGGACAGGGAATTATTTCTGCAAGAGATAAGATCGTGACTTGGCCTGGGGATAATGATGCAAGAGTAATTGACAATGATGGTACTAATAATGGCGAAGGACCTGCGGATTATTTTGTGAGTAAGGGAACGAGTATGGCATGTCCTATTGCAGCAGGAGCAGCCGCGTTATTGATGCAGGCAAACCCTTCATTAAAGGGAGATCCTGATAGTATCCGAAATGCCTTATTCCAGTCTGCAAGCAACGGCGGCACACAGGATAACACATACGGATATGGCAAAATAGATGTAAGTGCAGCATTGAGCTTTATAACAACAAGCACAACACCAACACCAACGCCGCCACCTACTGTAAATAATTATGTAGTTAAAGAAAGTCTTATGACTGGTATATCAAGTGATGAGTTCTATGGAGAATATGATGGATGTAAAACACCTCCTGAAAAGACAATTTTTTACGATACTGATTCACATGCAGCCATTTGGTTTTCTTTTGAAAATGCAGAAGTTGGAGATACTGTTGAATGGAAATGGTATTCACCAGATGATTCTTTATACAAAACGGGTAATTCTACATATAATTATACAAGTGGATGCTGGCGTGCCTATATAAGCATAAACGGTACCTCCGCAGAAACGAAACTAGGACAATGGCAGGTAAAGGTATATAGAAACGATCAATTGTCATTTACTAAAACCTTCACAATTCAAAAAGCCACTTCATCACCAACACCATCCCCTACACCAACGTCATCTTCTTGTACTGATAGTTACGAACCCAATGATAACTATTCAGATGCCTATGGTCCTTTAAGCTCTGGCTCCAGTTACAGCGGAAAGATTTGCTCAGGTAACGATACCGACTGGTTTAAAATCAATATAACAGACATGGGTAATATTTCATTATCTTTGACAGTTCCGTCTTCCAACGATTACGAATTAGAATTGTACAACCCTTCTAATACAAAGGTTGCCAGCTCTGCAAATGGCACTGGCTCAAGTGAGTCGATTAGTTATGACGCTACAACAACTGGAAACTACTATATAAAAATTTATGGATATAATGGATCATATAATACATCGAACTCATATACACTTGCATACACATATACGGCATCAACTACGCCAACTCCAAGTGCATCACCAACGCCAACTGTATCGCCTACAACGACGTCTATACTAACTGGCAATGTTAATGGTAGTGTGGTAGATATTGTAACTGGAAATCCTGTTATTGGTGCCACAGTATCAACTGATACAGGTGGGTTTACTGCAACAACGGATGACAACGGCGACTATGTGTTACTAGGCATAGATGTTGGGGATTATGAATTAACTGTAGAGGCAGACGGGTATTATACTGCTACTGAGACTGTTACTGTTGTAGAAGGTCAGTTTGTGACGATTAATTTTGCATTATTGCCTGAATCTGTAACCCCAACTCCAACCGAAGTTATTGATGCAGATATTTTTATAAGACCTAAAATTATTAATCTGACAAAGAAGAGAAAATTCAAAGCGTTTATTGAGCTTCCTTCACCTTATAGTGTTCATGATATTAACATAGACACTGTTGAATGTAATGGTGCACAGGCCATTAATGCAAGGATAGCCTGGGATCAATTCATCGCTACTTTTAGAACACAAGATTTAGGATCAGAAAATTACAGAAAAGGAAAAATACAATTTACTGTATCTGGTGAATTAGTAGACGGTACAAGGTTTGAGGGAAGTGATGATGTAAGAATAAAAAACAAATAAAAGAACTAGCTTTTAATTTTATCTTTATAGAAGGAATGTTAAATACGCAGGTCAGGTTGAGTTGAGGTATGAAATCTAACATTTCCGTTACAAAGATAAGTGCTGTCATGTACAAGTAGGCAAAGTTGAACCCGCAGATAGCTTTATTTGGGAAACATGAGGGGTCTCATAAGGAGGGCAAAGATGAAAGGGAGGACCGTTGTATTTATCATATCACGGATGTTTTTTCTGATGATGTTTGGGATTATTTCCACGTATGTTGCCGGAGCAAATCAGCAGTCAGAAGCTCAGCATCCTAAATTAGAAAAGGAGGCATTTGTTCAAAAGGCTCAAAAACTCCGGATGCCTTTTATAGCTAATCACGGGCAAACAGATGAACGGGTAAGGTTCTACGCCAACACCTTTGGCGGGACGGTGTTTGTCACGAAGGACGGCGAGATCGTGTATGCTTTGCCCGGGTCTGAGAATAAAGGAGACAGAAATCAGGAGCCAGGAGTTAGCATACAGGAATGCAGTGGTGAATTGCATTCTCCCGGCGTGACATCAAATGCAGGATACGAAATACATGATAATCATGAATCATGCATCAAACCATGTAGGTTGGGTGAAGCGGAGCGCACTCAACAAATCAACGATTTAAGCCCACCAACCCCAAAACCCCGGATTACAAGTCATACAACCTCATTACATGGAGTTGCATTAAAAGAAACGCTTATCTGTGCGAACGTGAAGGAAATAAAGGGTGAAGAGAATGCAGTAACCAAGGTCAATTATTTCAAAGGCAGTGATCCGTCAAAATGGAAGACTGGTATCTCAACGTGTAATGTGGTTAACCTTGGTGAGGTGTATGAGGGGATAGGCTTGAGGCTGAAGGCTTATGGGAACAATGTTGAAAAGGTCTTTTGTGTAAAGCCAGGAGCTGATCCCGGACAGATCAGGATCGGCCTGAGCGGCATAAAAGATTGCGGAATGCAGAATGCGGAGTGCGGGATAGAAAATCCGAAATCCGAAACCCGGAATCCGAAATTACAGATAAACGAGGACGGTGAGCTTGTGGTGGAAACAGAGCTTGGCCCGGTGAAGTTTACAAAGCCTGTAGCCTATCAGGAGATTGATGGCAGGAGGGTGGAAGTGGCGGTGGAGTACGAATTGTATGTCTCGCCGCAGGTGATTTACCGTAAAGACACAAAGGATAAAAAGGAAGGTATTGTAGGTGGCACTGACAAACTTCGTTTGTCAGTGTTGCCGGCAAAAGCTGAGGAGTTAGGAAACGTCTTTTTCCCGATGTCTGGGGCAAAGTGGGCAAAGAAGGGTTTCCCGTATATCGTAAATTTGCAGCCCGCAATAACACTTCAATGCGATAATATGGCGTCTGTTAATTCAAATCCGCAATCCAAAGTCCAAGATCAAAAATTCGAATACGGTTTCAAGATTGCTTCCTACGACCACACCAAAGACCTCATCATTGATCCATTGCTTGCTTCAACTTTTTTAGGTGGATCATCAGGAGATAATGCACGATCCATAGCCATAGATTCAGATGGAAATATTTTTATTACAGGCGCTACCTCCTCTTCCAATTTTCCTGCAACCGTAGGTGTATATGAAGCATCTAAAAACGATACCACTTATGATGATGTTTTTGTATCAAAGTTGAATAACGATTTGAGTAGCTTGATTTCTTCTACATTTTTGGGAGGAAGCAGTTCTGATAGTGGATATTCATTGGCAATCGATATACAGGGCAATGTTATTGTAACAGGTCGTACCACATCAACTGATTATCCAACAACAAACAATTCATATGATACTTCTTATGATAATGGTCATGATGTATTTTTATCTAAATTAAGCAACGATTTAACAAATTTAATGGCTTCTACATATTTGGGTGGGAAGAGCAATGAATATTCTTATTCCTTAGCTACAGATACAAGTGGTAATGTATATGTAACAGGCAATACAAATTCCTCTGATTTTCCTATTGCATCTGGAGCTTATGATATTTCTTATAATGGTGGGACTTATGGTGATGTATTTGTATCAAAATTTAATGAAACGTTAACAAACCTTCTTGCATCTACATACATAGGAGGGACAGGCGATGATTATTCTTATTCTATAGCTATAGATTCATATGATAATATTCTTCTTGCAGGAAATACTTCCTCATTAAATTACCCTGTAACCAATGGTGCATATGATACACAATTTGATTATGATGGCAGTGGAGGTAATGCCTTTATCACAAAAATGAATAATACCTTAACTGATGTGCTTGCTTCAACACTTTTTGGAAAAGAAGATACCTATGCAAAATCTGTTGCTTTTGATTCCGATGGAAATGTAATTATTGCGGGTTATTGCGGTTCAAGAGGTATTCCTATAACCACTGGAGCATATGATACCTCTCATAATGGTTCTTCTGATGTTTTTGTCTCGAAACTAGACAGTGGGCTAACGAACTTGATTGCATCCACATATTTGGGCGGGTCTGCTGTCGATGAGGGTATGTCTATCGCCATAGATTCAAATGAAAATGTATATGTGACCGGTATGACTAAATCATTAGACTTTCCAAGTACTATGGAGGCTTATGATACTTCCTATAACGGTGAAAATTCCTATAATTACTTTGGCGATATCTTTGTATCAAAACTGAATGGAGACTTAACAACCCTGATTGCATCTACATTTTTAGGTGGTACTAACAATTATTATACAGAGGAATATGGGTTTTCATTATCTTTAGATTCAAAAGGTAATGTATATGTTACCGGAATAACTTATGCATCTGACTTTCCAACAACATCAAATGCTTATGACACCTCCTTTAATGGTACTAGCGATGCCTTTATCTCAAAGCTTGACAGCCATCTCTCCGCCTCATCTACCATGCCAACACCAACGCCATCGCCCTCACCTACACCTTCTTCAACACTAATTTTAGCAGACGAATTCAATTATCCGGTAGGGTATCCTGATGGAAGTGGATATTATGTAGCACAGGACTTTGCCGAAAAGAATAGTGATTATGATAACAAATACCACCTGGGTGAAGATTGGAATGACAACGGAGGCGGAAATACTGATTGTGATGATACGGTTTATTCCGTTGCAAATGGGGTAATCGTGTATGCTGAAAATGTTGGCGGCGACTGGGAGAATGTTATTGTTATACGACACACATTGCCGGACGGTTCGCAGGTGGAATCCATGTATGGACACCTCCGCTCAATGTTGAAAACCAGTGGAAACGTGTATGCAGGTGAAGAAATTGGTACTATCGGAGATGGCAACGGTGCATTTTATTGCCACCTTCATTTTGAAATACGGTATCCCGATTGCGCCGCGTGGGGAAGTCACGGACCAGGTTATGGAACAGATACTACCGGCTGGACAGACCCCTCAGATTTCATAAATGCCCACAGATCTCCAACCACCACGCCAACTCCGACAAGTACAGAGGAAGAGGATTTCCTGGAAAAATATGCGCCCATTCTGTATATGCACCATGAAGAGCGATTTCACCCTACTAAGGTGGAAGTAATGATAGAAAATTCGGAATTGTATGAAAAGAAATGTAAAAAGAAAAAGAAAAACGGAGAGTGTAAAAAATATGAAGGAAAACGTGTTACCGGAAACAAAAACAAAGAGCTTTCTCCAGAGATGTTAATAGAGAAATACAATGATGAAAAGTATTATCTTAAGCTAAAAGGCGATGCGGTAAAAGCAATAAAGGATGACCTGGTATACTGGAACTGGAAAAAAGATCAAACTGTTTACGGGCGTATGTTTACCGATAAAGAAACAAACAAAACGGTGCTTCAATACTGGTTTTTCTATGTCTACAATGATTGGGGTGGTATCAAAGAACTTGGCAATAGACACGAAGGGGATTGGGAAATGATCCAGATCATTTTAGACAGCAATAAGCAACCATCGCTAATTACCTATTCTTTTCACCATGGCGGGCAAACGTTCTCGTGGAACGATACAGAGGTTAGTAAAAGTGAAGACGGAAGCCGTCCGCTGGTATATATAACTCTTGGGGGACATGGATGCTGGAACAAACCAGGAAGCCACATGTGGTATCAAAAACCGAAAATGTGTCTGGATTGTACTGATGAGACGGATGATAAAGGTGACGTGTTGTATCCAGATATTATGCATAGTAGTGAAATCAGTGAAATAAAAGCGAGTGCGAAAAAATATGCTTATGCAATTGAAGATGTGACCGATTGGACAGAGAAAAATAGTGATTGGATATATTGGAAAGGGTATTGGGGAGAACAGACTAGTAAGAAAATGAATAACAAGACGGACTACGATATCTATGGATATAATTCTGGCCCCCAAAGCCCACCCTATATTGATTACATAGACGATGAAATAAACGGTCGGTGGGAAAAACCAATACTGTGGGCAACAAATCCTAATCCATCAAATTACGAAATTTGTGCTTCTTCCAATGTCAAGGTAATTGCTCATGATATAAAAGGAAACGTTTTAAACCTCCTGGATAATTGTTCACTTGATAAGTATTGTGGTGGATGCGCAACCATTAAAATATTGTATTCAGAGAGAGAGCTAGTATTTGACGTATATTCCCTCGATGGGAATGAAGTGGATTTAAAGATTAGCAGCCATAAAAAGACCGGAGAGTCATATGATGTCGAGTTTGACTGGCTGGAAATACCTAAAAATGGCAAAGCAACGCTCATGTTTTCACCGGAACAGAACCCTCGTTTTGAAATGGAGATAGACCATAATCGTGATGGTATCTTCGATTATCGGGTATTACCGGATTATGTGACTAAGGGTTCTTAGATAGCACATTCGCCTGTTTGTGTGTTGCGCTCGTATATGTTGCTGGTGCAGGCAGGCAGACAAACTAATTTATGAATTTATTCATATGGATAACAACGATGTATACAATATCAAATGTAGGGTTCAAGTTACAAACTTGAACTTGCGAAAACAAATTATATAAATGGAGGGAAGTATTATGAGGAAAGGAATCGATTTTTTAACAATATTTATGGTGGTTTGGTTGGCAACATTGTTAGTAGTATCACATCTTATGGCTAATCCAAAGAATAAAAATAGCTTATCAAAGTTAGAAATTATTCAAAAAGTCCAAAAGCTTCACGTACCTTTCGTAGCTAATGAAGGACAAGTTGATGAACGATTTGTATTTTACGCAGAGACATTTGGAGGAACGGTATTTGTTACAAAGGATTGTGAGATTGGTTATTCGTTACCAAGAATTGAAAAAGGTATTGATTATCAACGAGAAAACAAAATACCAGATGGGAATCAAATTCCATTAGAGTCCTATGGAGCGTTAACAAACATTGTAAATTGCCTATCACCATTAAAATACCATGCAAATTTTTATGAATATGCTGGGTTTCGTTTTTTAACCCAACCTACAAAAATTACTGAACAACTTACCAACTCCTATCGTATGATCCAAGACCCATCCCCCATTGAGACCGGTGATTTACAATCAACTGTTCTTTCCATAAGAGAAGAATTTGTAGGCGGAAAGATTCTTAGGATAAAAGGCGAGGGAGAATCTATAACAAAGGTTAACTATTTTAAAGGAAATGCTCCGTCCAAATGGATGAGCAATATTTCAACATATGAGATTGTTAACCTTGGAGAGGTGTATAAAGGAATTGAACTAAAATTAAAAGCATATGGAAATAATGTAGAAAAACTTTTTTATGTAAAACCTGGCACTAATCCTGAATCAATACAAATAAGACTCAGTAATGTAAACACATTAAAGATAAATGAAAAAGGACAACTTGAAGCAGAAACAGCATTAGGAATTATTACATTTACAAAACCAATAGCCTATCAAGAGATTGAAGGTGAAAGAGTTGAAGTCCCTGTAGAATACATACTTCTAAACGCTGAACGTGATGCTTCACAGTTATTAACTTCTGCATCTTCAACTTCTGGCTCTTCAACCATTAACCCACTAACAACACAGCCTATTTATGGTTTTAAAATTGCATCTTATGATAAAACAAAAGTTGTCGTAATAGACCCCCTCCTCGCCTCTACATATTTGGGAGGAACATATGAAGATGAAGGATTCTCTATAACTTCAGATTCAAACGGAAATGTATATTTAACAGGTTTTACTAAACCTGAATCAGACTTTCCGATAACCGATGGTGCTTTTGACATTTCTTATAACGGTGGTCACTACTCTAATACCAGCGGTGATGCTTTTATAGCAAAGCTAAATAAAGATTTAACAAAATTACTTGCATCCACTTATTTAGGAGGATCTGGCAAGGATTCGGCTCGCTCTATAGTCGTAGATCTTGATGGAAATATATATGTATCTGGTCATACTGAATCATCAAATTTTCCAACAACTTTCAATGCTTATGATTCTTCTTATAACGGTGGTGGAGGCAATCAATGGAATGAGGGTGAAGGTGGTGATGTTTTTGTATCAAAACTGAATGGAGACTTGTCAAAATTACTTGCATCCACTTATTTAGGAGGTTCGCGAGGCGATAAGAGCTTCTCAATAGCCAAAGACAAAGGTGGAAATATATATCTAACTGGTGTAACTAAATCATCCAACTTTCCGACAACACCCGATGCATATATTCAGTATCTCATTGGTGGCATGGATGTTTTTATATCAAAACTAAGTGGGGATTTATCAAGGCTCCTTGCGTCCACATATTTAGGAGGATCAGACTCAGATATCGCTTACTCCATGTCTTTTGGTTTAGATGAAAGTATATATGTAGCAGGCCAAACCTCATCATCGGATTTTCCAGCAATTCCTAACAATTATGATATTTCATATAATAACGGTAATACTGATGCTTTTGTATCGAAGCTCAGTGCGGATTTAACAAAACTATTGGCATCTACATATTTGGGAGGATCCTCTGACGATGAGTGTCGTTCTATAGCCATAGATTCAAATGGAGATGTCTATATGACTGGTTCTACTCTTTCACCGAACTTTCCAACAACCTCTAAGGCTTATGATAATTCTTTCAATGGAGAAGAGGATGTCTTTATCTCAAAATTAAGTAATGATTTAACAAAGTTGCTGGCATCTACGTATCTGGGAGGATCTTCTGGTGATGCTGGTTATGCAATGGCTATAGATTCAAATGAGAATATCTATCTTACTGGTCCAACTGTTTCATCAGATTTTCCAACAACTTCTCATGCTTATGACAATTCTTTTAATGGAGGAAATGATGTCTTTGTTGCAAAATTAAGTAATGATTTGATGAAGTTGCTGGCATCTACGTATTTGGGAGGGGATGCTAAAGATTACTCCAATTTTATAGGCATAAATTCAAATGGAAATATTTATCTGACCGGATGGACGGTATCATCAGATTTTCCAACAACCAAAAACGCTTATGATACTTCTGTTGGTGGTCGCCTTTATGGTGACGCTTTTATATCAAAATTTGATAATACTCTTTCAGTTTTGCCACCCGTAGTAATGACAGGGCCTGTGAAAATTTTGACACCTAATTCTACAAAATTAAATGGAATAGTAAATGCAAATGATTCATCAACAAAAGTATGGTTTGAGTATGGTATGGAAAAAGGATCTTATAATAGTACCTCGTCAACGCAGACGATAGCCGGATCAAATGACACAAAAATAAGTATTGGTATAAGTGGATTATCTGCTGGAACGGCATACTATTATAGAATAGTAGCCCAGAATAATGTAGGAACAACGTATGGAAATGAAAGGACTTTTGTACAAGAGTTTCATCAGCGTTCCGTTTCAGAAGGGGCATTAGAGAAAAAAGCACATTCAGAAGAAACCAAAAAGGAGATACCCTATTTGCAAAAAGAAGGACGTAATGCTATTGAAGACCAGAACTGGAATACAGCCGTTTATATATACAAAAAATTACTAGAAATTGATCCTGAAAATTATGTAGCAAACATAGATATTGGTATAGCCTATGCCATGTTAAATGAATTTGATTTGTCTATTAAACATCTCACAAAGGCAAATCAATTAGAACCAACCAGATATTGGCCATACTATATTATGTCTGCTGCTTATGCAAGAAAAGGCGATAAAGACCATGCAATAGAATTTTTTCAAAAAGCAATCGATAGAGGAATTTTAAATATAATTAATTTAAAGACTGATGTATATTTACCAGAAGATTTCAAACAGGATCCAAAATTCAAGAAATTAATAAATCAACCATAGCTAGGCAGACTAATAAGCACCTACAAAATTGAGCAACCGGGATGTATCGTGTATGAGGAATTGGTGAAGTGGTTTAAACAAAGAATCGGTAATTTAAATGTCTGCTGATTTGTAACCTTAGTATTAATTTTGGGAAGCAATGTCTACTTAAACCAGTTATAAGTGTAACTCAATATGAGGAAGGTATCGTAAAAATGGGAAACTCTATGAAACATTTTTATTTCTGGATCATCGCCATTGTATTCTTTGGATGTATGAGAACAGCCATTGCGCAAGATATTACTTTAACAGCAACCGTTGACCGGAATACCTTGACCTTAAATGATCGATTACAACTGACCCTTACCATTCACGGCACTCAGGATACCTCATCCCCTTCATTTCCCAGTATTGAGGGATTCACCTTATTGTACGG
>CAZPUD010000016.1:0-27606 GCA_964589115.1 uncultured candidatus Brocadiaceae bacterium
CGAGTAGAGGGCAGTAAAACTCAATATGGCAAGAATACTTAACAAATTATTTGTTGTATTGGTAACGGGGTCCAGCCCGGTTACACTTTGCCCCAAAGAAATCCCCAGGAACTGGGTAATATTAGACAGTGATTGATATACATTTGCCGGGAGCCACTGGTGCCAGGGCAGAAATATTTCTGCAATGCGCACCGAGGCTACCAACACCATGGCCATCACTACGCAATTGATAACTGTTCCATAATAAATGGCCTTTAGTACCCTAAGGGGCAGTACACCCTTACCGCTGTAGCGAATCTCTGTAAGTTCTGCATCTGTTAAAATGCGGGCGTGCCGCCATCCAACTGCGAAAATAAATCCTATCATTAAGAAAGCGATTCCATAAATCCACAAGCGCCACAGAAGATAAATGCCACCGGTGGCGATCAGACCTGTGACAAGCAGTGGTGTATCCGCTGCAAACTGTGACGCAGCCATGCTTAGGCCAGCCTTCCAGCCCTTTAGTGTCCGGCCAGCCAGGAAATATTCTTGTAAATTCTGAGAAGCTTTTTCCTGAGCCTGAAATCCAGCTGATATCGCATAAACCACAAAAATGAAGACGATGAAGAGATCAATCATAAGCCGTACCTCCTAAAGATTGTGCACTTTGGTTCAGGAAGTTAATGCCGGTCAGACCGGTACACATGTATACTTGCTGAATGGATATTAGATGGTGAGAAACTATCTTATGCTTTTAGTGGCAAATCAGGGGCCAAATTTTCTTTGATAATAAATAATTTTTTATAGAAGAATGTAAATGTGAATAAGACAGATTTACTAAGGGAGATTTTTGTGCTATTCTCTACATAGGCGTTCCGATAAGTCGAAAGGATTTATAAAAAGTACATGAAGAAATAAGGGTTGTTCTATTATCGGGGTGATATGCCATGGGTGTAAACTTCGCTCCTATCATCATAAAAAGGGAAATTAACCTTCAAGATCTGAGGGGAAAGACCCTTGTAATAGACGGAAATGCAGAACTTTACCAATTCGTAGCCTCGGTACGAATGCCTGACGGAACTCTGTTAAAAGACTCACATGGTAATATCACATCCCATCTCGTAGGACTCCTTTATCGGTCAACCCGTTTGATCAGTAATCTTGGTATAAGGCTTATTTTTGTGTTCAATGGAGTGCCGCCTCTTCTCAAGCAGGAAGAGATCGAAAAGCGGCGCAGGGCAAAAGAAAAATATACCAAAGAATATAAAGAAGCGGTAGTTGAAGGAGATATAAAAAGGGCTATCAGGAAACGGGTGATGACTTCCAGACTGACCTTTCCTATGGTAGAAGATGCAAAACGCCTTTTACAACTCCTCGGCATTCCATACGTTCAAGCAGTCAGCGAAGGGGAAGCATAGGCAGCTTCTATAGTTAAGAGGAAAGATGCATGGGCTGTAGGAAGCAGAGATTACGATTCCCTCCTCTTTGGTACCCCGCGCCTGGTAAGATTCATAACCTTCTCCGGCAAGGAATTCCTTCCAAGCAAAGGGGAATTCCAGCCACTCAAGCCAGAAATTATTGAATTGGATGAACTGTTTCGTCACTATCAAATTTCTCTAGAGCAGCTTATTGACGTTGCCATACTTATCGGTACGGACTTTAATCTCGGCATCAGGGGTGTTGGGCCAAAGACCGCTTTGAAGCTTATAAAGGAATACGGGAGTATTGAATGCCTCCCTAGAGATAGAGATTGTCATTGCGAGGGTCTTTTCCGAAGCAATCTCTTAGAGTTTAGAGTTTAGAGTTTAGAGTTTAGAGTTTAGAGTTTAAGTTTGAACTCGAAACTCTAAATAAAGGGATTGCTTCGGGGAAAAACGCTCTCGCGATGACAGATACTATTATTAACAATTATAAGGTACAGGCGTTACCGGTGTACGGGTACTTCAAGCATTTCGTGAAGTTCCCAGGCATGAATTTGTGCCTTATGAATACCGTGATGAAGCGTATTACTATAAACCACTGCCAATCGGAGAGGGGCAGGTTATTACACAACCTTCTCTCTTGTTGCTACAATTGAGTCAAACGTTAAAATTAGTCAAGAAACATAAAGGAAGACTTCATGTTGAGGATATTGAACTTGTTGACTTTGTACCGCTTTATAGAAATATCAAAAGAACATTCACAGAAAGGAGAATGCCATGGAACGGGTATTAATAAGTTTAGCTGTTATTGCATTCGCATTAGCGTTTTCCAGTCAGGTATCATCAGGTGTAAATATCCAGGGGAAGACCGTTGAATACAGTTCCCGGGATATAGTGATGAAAGGCTATTTGGCCTATGATGAAAGCAGGGAAGAGAAGCGGCCGGGTATGCTGGTTGTTCACGAATGGTGGGGACATAATGAATATGCCCGTAAACGTGCGCGTATGTTGGCTGAACATGGATATACGGCGCTTGCTGTAGACATGTACGGCGATGGCAAACAGGCAATGCATCCTGATGAGGCAGTAAAATTTTCATCGGAGCTTATGAAGAATTTTGATAAAGCTAAGGAGCGATTCATAGCAGCACTTGATTTCCTGAAACAACAGCCTGCGGTTGACCCTGATCGCATTGCTGCTATTGGTTATTGCTTCGGTGGTGGAGTTGTGCTCAATATGGCGCGTCAGGGCATAAATCTTAAAGGTGTTGCCAGCTTTCACGGAGTCCTGACTCCAATCAAGCCATCTCAGCCAGGTACCATTAAGGCAAAGATACTTGTACTCCATGGTGCTGGTGATACGTTTATTAAGCCAGAGCAGATAGAGGCATTCAGGCAGGAGATGGAATCGGCCGGAGCGGATTTCCAATTTATTTCCTATCCGGGAGCCGTCCACAGCTTCACGAACCCTGATGCCGATACCTATGCAGAGAAATTTAATCTAAAGTTAGGATATAACGCTGAAGCTGATAAAAAATCATGGGAAGAATTGCAGAAATTCCTCAAAACGATTTTCGGGGAATAGGGATTGTCTGAAAAGATGTGATATTTACTCAGAACTCTATGCGCGACTTTGCAACTATGATGGGCGAAGATTGGATGCTGAATCCACATTTTTTTGATTTATTTAATCTTTAAAGAACTGAATTCTTTCTACTTTATGGGAACGATTTCAGCCCTTCTGTTCAGGGCACGGCCCTTTTCAGTATCATTAGAGGCAATAGGCTTTTTATACCCAAAACCCACGGTAGAGATACGCGATTCATCAATGCCATTCCTGACTAAATAATTCTTTATCGCCTCGGCTCTTTTTTGGGAGAGGTCTATATTATATTCCATTGAACCGATATTGTCCGTATGTCCCTCTATTCTTATGTGCATATCCGGATTTTTTTGCAAAACATTGACAATGTTATCGAGACTCAAGTTATACTCTTCTTTAATATCCCATTTCTTATATTCAAAAGTGATTCCCTTTACCACCCAGCATCCTCTGGAATCAACCATGGCCCCTTGTGGTGTATCCGGGCATTCATCGTCTTTGTCGTAAATACCGTCACCATCACTATCGATATCACGAACTTGTTTTGGTGAAGCCGTTAAAAATACCTTTTTTACAAAGTCTGCCATATTTTCACTGGATGCAATTTCATCAGCAGTTACCGAAAAACCGCATTTTACTTCCCGTGCAAGTTCTCTGAGTTCGTATTCTCCTTCGGCAGTGTTTCCCACAAAAATGGTGTAAAGGCATACTCTGTCTCCATACATTTCTTTTAAATCCTGTACCTTCGTAAGGGGACTCCCGATTAACTGTTCACCATCACTTACGATTATTACTGCATTTTGACCGCCTGACGTCAGTAATAGGTTCTTTGCATCTTTGATAGCATTACCAGCCGGGCTGCATCCCCGGGGAATTGTTGATTCTTTTAACGCATTTTCTAAAAGATCTCGTGAATGTTTAGTGAGTTCGTATACAATAAATGTTTTATCCAAGTGTTTAAAAAATCCATGACCAAAGGTCACAAGGGCGCTATTTATATCGATTTCAGGCAGGGTGTTATTCATTCTCGTTAAAATATCTTTAGCCACAGTAAACTTGGAATGCCCTTTATTAATGGTACCGGTATATTCTTCTTCCATCGATGCAGATGCATCTAAAATAATTACAAAACTTTCAATTTTTGGTACATACTCCGCATCTTGAGACTCTGGGTCTAAATTTTGAGGAACGAAAGTTTCAAGTGGTTCGACAGGTTTCTTAAGGGGACTAAGTTGTGCGCAGCTTGTTAGAATGGCAATTGATGCTGTAAGTAATGATGTTAATGGATATATTTTCTTCATAACGATTCTTCTACAAAATTAAAAAATGAGTTACAATTTACAAAATTTTGATCTGGAACGAAAACTCAATATTATTGAATATTCGCCCATAGGAGGAATACTGTAGCAAAAAAGCAGTAGATTGCAAGCTTTTTTACTATGGAGGCTATGGGGGACAGGTCTTTAATCTTGTGTTAATGGAATTGATTCTTTTTTACTAATCTACTTATAGTCAAATAATGCAGTTCGAGTTAACAGTATGCAGGACATGTATTGCCTGCTAAAATAATCCTTAGCTTTTCATTGCCGAAACCACTTCGACCCAATTTCTGTTCCACATTTTCGCGAGGATATGCCCTTAATGCAGAACTTAGTCCGATTGATTAATTTTTGGTAGGTGACGCTTGTCCTACTTGATTAACGAGGGGGAGTACTCAAATTCTGGAGCAGATTGTTCCAGAATTGCTTTGTAATATTCCAGATGGTGTCTGGAATATTTGAGATGGGCTCTTATTATTTAATTGTCCAGACAGTGTCTGGACAATTGCTGCGTATGCCGGATAGAAGGAACGCATTTGAAAAAGATTACTATGCCCAAATCCACGTCTGAATTTTTTAGTCAAGTCTGTGGCTAGACGATCGATAAGTTTTTTCCCGTAATCGGCTTTGCCGCGCTCACCTTTAACAAAATCATATTCAATAATACCCTTGCCATTTGTGGAATATGCGAATTTCAAACCAAGAATTTCTGCATATTCCTTAGCCTGCTGTAATCCTTCGCCAGGAGTTTTATATACTGACTTTGCCTCGATAACAGCAAGGGTAAAATCCCTTCTGTATTTGAGTAAATAATCGGCCCTCTTCTGTTTTTTTTCGAAAACATTTATTTCCAGCAATGACAATCCTGCCATCTGTAAATGTTTTCTGTTCGCTGATTTGATCATCGTTCCAGCCTGCCGCATAAAGCTTGGGTAAGATATATTTTCTGCAGGTATCGGCTTCGGTTATCATATGAGCTTCTGATTGTAGGATTTTATTATTTTTGAATGTGTCAGATATGGAATTATTGCTGGGTTAAAGTAGCAGACTCGCTATCTGACGTCAAGAATTTTATATAATTTAAAATGGAAATATAAGGCATATTACACTTACTCGATAAAAGGGGAGAAATAAGGTAATCTGTAAAATAAAAGCGTTATATTAAATGTATTAAAATTGATTCATAAGCAGGAGTAAGCAATTACGCATGTTTTAAGAGTAGTAAGATTGTGAATACTGAAAGGTAACATCAAAAAAATCTTGATTTTTGCCTATCAGTATTTTATTGTTATTTTAATTTGCAACGTTAATTTGTATCGGTTTATTTATCTTAATATTCTTCAAATTCTCAGATTTTATATATCCTTTAGTTTACTAACTTGAAGCCCATACATAAAATACTTTTGACTTCCAGTATTGCAATAGCATCTTTTTTCACCCTGTTAGGTATCTTATCTTTAAAAATACTTGCACCGGAGATTAGAAACGAGGTCAAAAACCATTTAATTTCTGTACGCGATATAAAGAAAACACAAATACAAAATTTTTTCTATGAGCGATATGGGGATGTTAATGTCCTTTCCAAAAATCCTATCATTATAAAAAGTTTGCCCCGTTTTTCAGAAGCCTATAAAACAGGCGGTTTTGATGACCCACAGTACAAACAAGTAAAGAGTGATTATGGTTATTTATTTATTCACTTCTTAACCCAGCATGGTTATAAAAATATATATCTCGCTGATATAGACGGAAATATTGTTTATGGGGTGAGAAGCAATGGATATATTGGAAAGAATTTGAATGATGAAGAATATAGTTCCACTGCAATTGGTGAGGTATTTAGAGAAGGACTAACGAATCTTAAATTCTCTGATTTAACGTGGGACGAGAGAACGAAAGACTATATGTGCCTGGGTGCTTGCCCAATCTATGATAATTTGAATACCCTCTTAGGGGTTGTTATTGTTGAAATACCTTATTACAAATTAGATGCTATTTTATCACAGACAGGTGGGTTAGGTAAAACAGGTGAAATCTATATTGTTGGTAGTGACAAATTAATGCGGTCGAAGTCTCGATTCCTGAAACAAAATACTATTTTAAACCTAAAGATTGATACAGAAGCCGTTGAAGATGCATTGGATGGTAATACTTATGTACGGAGCATAAGGGATTATCGCAGGATCCCTGTACTTAGTGCCTACACACCGCTTAATGGATTAAAGGATGTTAACTGGGTGCTTCTTGTAGAAAAAGATGAAACTGAGATTTTTCAACCTTTTATTATACTTAAATCAAGCCTGTTTGTTGCAGCGGTTGTGATCATTATTCTTTCGGTAGTATACCTGTATTTTACTCTAAGGGAAAGACACGTAAAAAACATTCCTTTTTAATCTTATTTACCTTAAAGGTCATCTGGTAAGACTAGTGAAGCGAGATTTTAGACCGGTAAAAGAGGTGATAAGCTGCCAGCAGTCAGCTATCAGCAATTTGATAAAAGCTGAAGGCTAACCGCTGATAGCTAATTGCTTGTCTTGTAAAATATTGATTATTTCTAATACTTTATTCGTTTACAAAGATAAATCGCATATAAGTTATTTAATGGAATAAATTCTCCTTCCTTTCAGCGCTGCGGTCCGTACTGTAAGGCAAAATTAACTCTACATCTTCAACGAAGGCAACTGCATTACTCTTTGTCAATATCTGTCCGCTAAGATAATCCAGAAGCTTTTCTGCTTTGTTATTATAGAGCAAAACTTCTATTCGAAACGCCGAATTTGGTGATACCAGTGTTTCTGTCAACTTTCCTCCGGCTTCAGTAACCGTGAAATCTGTTATTCCGAGATTGTTAAAGCCTTCCCCAAGCTGTGACCGGAGACTTGAATCGGCTATGATAGTAATACGCTTTCTCAAGATTAGTTCTCTTTTGAGCTTACGTGCCGAAAGAGGGTGTTCAGACAGCTTTTGATGTCCGTCTAAACCTATTATCTCAAGTTTAAGGTTGTTTTGTTTGAAATCACGCTCCATTTCATGAAGTTTTTCCATAACGCTGTGATCAACAAGTTTAGTCTTAGCCATGTTTACAATCACGTTTTTATGCTGGACAAGACCCAAATGTTCTATTTGTTTCTTGAACGGAATCCAGTTACTGAATACAGCCGAATCTTTTGCGATAACCATTACTGTATCGTCTCCTTTGTTTTCAACATCAAGGTATGGTTTGAACAAAGAACGCAGCGGTACACCATTTATTATGTGTATAAAAAACTTTGCTCCTATTCCAATAGCGATACCGATAACCAGATCGGTCGCCAACACGGCTATTACTGTAGTAACAAATATAATCAATTGCTCTACACCGATTCTGTATGTGTGGGCGTACTCTCGCGGAGCGGTTAGCTGAAAACCAACATATACAAGCATCGATGCCAGGGCTGCCAGCGGGATCCTATGGAAGAGAAATGGAACCAAGGCTACAAATAACAACAGGAATATCCCGTGAAACATATTCGCATAGCGGGTACGGGCACCATTATCTATATTTGCTTTACTACGCACGATCTCGGATATCATGGGCAGTCCGCCAACAAAAGCACAGATTGTGTTGCCAATTCCGACTGCAAGCAAGTCACGATTCAGGTTCGTCTTTCGTTTCCAGGGGTCAATTATATCTATTGCTTTGGCGCTTAGAAGAGATTCAATGCTTCCTATTAGTGCAAACATTATTACCCACTTCCATCCAACCACTGATTTTAGTGAAGAAAAATCAGGATGGGTAATAGCACTTAACAGGTTACCTGGAACGTTAACCAGATACTCTTCTCCCAATTTGTATGAGTGTCCTCCGAGGGTATAAGTGTGTTCGTGTGAAAGATCAAAATACAATCCAAGTGGTACGGCAAAAAAGAGGACAAATATGGGGGCAGGTATCTTCTGTAAAATTTTATGCTTGTGTTTTATTAACGGAATGCCAAACATAATTACTAAACTGCCAAAACCTATAAGTGCAATTTCAGGATTCAGATTAGCTATTGTGGAAGGAATATGGGCAATTAGTTCAAAGGGCTCGCCTTCGGCATGGCCGCCCACTGCAATAGGGAATTGCTTAAGTATGATAATTATGCCAATTGCGGCCAGCATCCCGTGTACGGCTGATAAAGGAAAAAAATCTCCGAATGAACCAACCCGAAGCACACTGAACAGGATTTGGATGCAGCCGGCTGCAACACCTACTCCCAGGGCAAGTCTGTAAGCCTGAAAATCAGCCACCGGGTCACGCCCGCCGGTGTACCCAAAATCAGTTACGGCCCCAATAGCGATTACTATAAGTCCGGCCGCGGGTCCTTTTATTGTTAACTCAGAATTACTTACAAATGCTGCGATTATCGAACCAATTACTGCCGTAAATATACCAGCAATTGCAGGATAACCACAGGCTAGCGAAATTCCCAGACACAAAGGAAGCGCAATTAAGAAAACCAGGAATCCCGCATTAACGTCATACCGCAGATTCTGTATTAGCCCGGCAAATCCAGTTTTTGGGATTTGCCCCCCAGTATTCAATTCAGACACTGAATGTACCTCCTATTCGACATTGTAAAACAATTTATAGTACAAAACGACATCGTTGCATGAATATTTATAAATACTAAACTTGTGTTAAACTTGTTGTAAAATATTTATAAATACTAAACTTATGGAGATTCAATTTTGGCCTTGCTTGATAAAGGTCTAAGTTTTAGTTTTTTATTAAGTTGTTAAAAACTAAGAGCTTGCATGTTTATATAACAAAGCCGTCCAAAGATATCTTTTAATGAAAATGTGGCGGAATAAGCTTGCTTTTCCAGATTGAGGAGAACTTGACTTATTTAAAACATATGCAATACTTTTTATAATAATAAATGCATTAGTTTAAGTCTTCTCCCTATATCCATTATTTTTTATTTTACAAGTATTATTCCAAATAAATAAAATTATTAATATTTAATTTTGACCGTATAAGAGTTTGACAGCATTAACTTTATAGGATTTAATAATTTTAGTGTATATAATATTCAAGATCAAAATAATTGTTTTGTATTTCAAACCTGTTACGTTTATTTCATTTTGCCTGACATAAACTCTTTATATAGTACCAGAAAAACCTGAATCCCTTAAATTATGGGCATTTTTTGGTAACAATACGTTTACTTCGAGGATTTTTAACAGCATAGTAGAGAACACATTTACGCTTCTATGTGCCATTAACCGCCATGGGGATAAAATTTACTGTAATGCAATTACTGCCGCATAGGAATTGTCCATAAAGTTTAATGAATGTAACATATGCAGGGGCTGAAGATCTTCATCTCCTACCTTTTGTATGGTTTACGGACTTTTTGGACAGCCCACCTGTAATAAATATCATTGTACAGGAGCCTCAAAAGACTAAATTGTTAAAAGACCAGAAATACATACAGTTTCGGAAAAATGAGAAATTCATTTTCTCTAAGTCACATACGGAAGTATAATAGTGCATGCCTAAATTACTCCATATATCAGATGTCCATATCGGTAAACCCTTTACCAGCTTTGGTGATAAAGGCAGGTTTCTCAGGGAAGTACAGTTAGAGACCTTTAAAAGTATACTGGAATTGGGACAGAAGGAAAAGGTTGCCGGTGTTCTAATATCAGGCGATCTCTTTGACTCGAACAATGTTGGAAATCTTCTCGCTGAAGTTCAAAAAATAATAAAGGACAGTGGTTTAAAGTTTTATATACTGCCAGGCGCCGGAGAGAGTGGAATTTCCGGGCATGATGCCCTTGTTCCAGGCTCTGTTTATTACCGGAAAAGCTGGGAGGAGATCGGTAACGTGCATATCTTCAGGATGAAGGAAGGGGAGTCTTTTGATGATCCGGAAAATGGTATAACCTTTTACGGCAGACCGACGGGATACGGAGAATCGCCCATCCCTTCTTTAGAAAAAAATAAAAATGCAAAATATCATATTGCCCTCTCCCACGGCAGTGTTGCACTCAGAGAAGAATACGCGGATTATCCAATAAAAAGGGATGAAATAGAGAACTCCGGCTACCACTATATTGCACTTGGTCATTGGCATAATATTGGAGACTATAGTACTGGCAGGACGAAGGCATTTTATCCGGGTTCTCCTGAAATTCTTGAAATAAGCAGGGAGGGAAGGGGAACTGCATTATTGATAAGCCTCGATGATAATGATATTGCTGTTGAGCCTCTCGAAATCGGGAAGTTTCTATGGGCATCATACGAGTTGGATGTCTCTCTTGATGAAACAGATATAGCCGGGTTAATACGCAGGAATTTTGAGGAACCTTCAAATACCATTTTAACGGTAAAATTAAAAGGCAACGCCCCATTTCAGAAACTTGAAAGACTTAAAATAACACTCCGGAAGGCTCTTCAGGAATTTTTCTGGCTATATATCGATGACCGCAATGTAAGACCAGAAATAGACCACTCTGTGTATTCAGAGAGTACCGTTATCGGACAATTTATAAAGATTATGAATGATAAAATACATCATGCAGAAGGTGAAGAACTGGAAGCACAGAAAGAAGCATTGAATTTGGGAGTCGGACTCCTGACAGGTCAACTTGACAAAAAATCCATATCTCTTGAAGACTTTCTGAGACAAAGATAACATGAAGATAAAGTGTATTGAGACAATAAATTTCAGGAATTTGAAGAGCGGCTATCCGTATAGGTTTAACGGCTCGGATTTTGTCATCATACAGGGCCTAAATGAGGCAGGCAAAAGTTCAATACTGGAGGCAATAGAAGCGGGGCTTTTTGCAAAGGTTGATAAGTACAAAGAACCTGATTTCATGACATGGGGAAAGGTTGAAAAGCCTGTAATTAAATTGCTTATTGAACAGGACGGGAAAGAAATACTCATAGAGAGAAATTTCCAGGATGGGAAAAGTTACATGGCAGGTGATGGTATAGATCTTAAAGACGATAAAAGGATAAGAGGCAAGATTGAAGAGATCCTCGGATTTCATGACCCCGATACATTCCGCAATCTCCTTACGATCAGACAAAATGAGATGATTAACATTGAACCAGATAATATCCAGAAGGAGATGGATATCATAATGACAGGTGGCAGAGAGGGTAATTCAGTGTCTGAAATTTTGAGTATTCTTAACGAAAAATTGTCTGTAAGAAGAGACCGGTTTCTCGGTGATGACTGGAAGGCTTATGAAAGAATACTGAAAGAGATTGACAGACTGAATATTGATAAGGAAAGGTTATTAGAGAATATAAAAAACTCAGAGGTAAAAAGACAAAAACTTAGTGAGATAAGGGAACAGTTGGGGATTGATATAAAAGACATAGAATCCAAACAAAAACTTTACCAATGGCTTGACGTATTCATTCCATACAGGGAAGCCATTGAGACAACGGAAGCACTCAGGGATATAAATGCAGTTATCCAGGTAATCAGAAGGGATATTGAAGAAATTGAAAAAACGGTTCTTGGAAGAAGAGAGAAATTAAAGATTTACAGAAAGTTTAAAGAGAAACAGAATGACTACAGATTGAGAGAAAGAGAACTTTCCGTAATTTCCGATAAACTAAAAACGATAACTGAAAAGACTAAGCTCATAGATGAAATCAATACACACCTTAAGGATAAAGAAGTTCCTTCCCGTGAAGAGTTGAACAAGTTTAAAGAACTCACGATAAAAATTCAACAAGGGGAGGCAACGTTAAAATCACAGACCATTATTCTGGATATAGAAGCGCTGTCAGATATAAAAGTGATCGTTTCTGATGCAGGGAATAGTCTCAAAAAAGGGCAAAACCTGCGGCATGAGGTGAAAGACTATAGAGAAAAATTTTCTATCAGAGATGTTGCAAATATCACTATTACCAACAGCGGGCTTTCAACCACCTCAGAAAATCTTGGTAGACACAAGCAAGAGCTTGATAAGATGATAAACAAGTTCAGTACATCATTTTTGGAGGAATTAGAGGAAAGAAATTTGATAAACGCAAAGAGAGAGCAGTTGTCCAATGAAATAAAAAAGCTACTCCTCAACTCTTCTCCGGAAGATATTAAAAGTAGTGCAGATATTCTCAATACAGAAATAAAAGATATAAAAGCGGTGATGGATCAGTTGGCCGGAGAACTCGGCGATACCAAATCCCTGGATGTAGAAGAGGCAATCCTTGATGAAGAGGAAAAGAGATTATCAGGAAAGAGGAAGGAACTGGAAGTTCTGGAGATTAAAAAGGCAAAACTAGCCGGTAATAAACATGAGGATAAACTCCATAACGAAAGGATTTCTCTGGAACTGAATCTTACAAAAATGGAAATTACTGATAGCAGCAAAGAGTCATTTATTGGTTTATCTTTGTCTGATCTGAAAGAGAAGAAAGATGAAATAAGACATTTATTGGAAGGAATCACGAAAAGAGTCAACGACAATAGGATACAGCAGGCAGCATTAGAAGCTGAATTAAAGAATACCCCTACATATGAGGAATTTGTATCGGTGCAGGAAAAAGTAGCGGAGTTGGAGAGGCTTCGAGAAAAAGCGGATATTTTTCTGAAATCACTGATTATTCTCGAGGATAATTTAAGGGAATCTTCGGAGAAAACGAGGGAATTTATCAAGACAAAGACAAATGAGTTAAGCAGTAACTATTTCCGTACACTTACTTGTGGGAAGTACGATGGAGTAGAGGTCTTTTGGGGAAATGAAATATCAATTAAGGTAAAAGAGAGCGGAACAGATACGTTTCGGGAAATAGACAACAACAGGAGCCTGAGCAGGGGGGCTGTACAGCAGTTGTATTTTGCCATAAGACTCTCTCTTATTAAAATATTAACAGGTGACAGGAAATTACCATTAATCCTTGATGATCCCTTTGTAGACTTTGATTCCTACAGATTAAAAGAAGCCATGGCTATTATAAAAATGCTCTTAACTGAAGGATTCCAGTGTCTTTTCTTTACGTGTCATGACAGGATTACAGAAGATTCAGGAATAGTTCTCAGAATATAGTTAACACGAAATATGAAACTGTAGCCTGCTTTGTTAAATGATACTGCCTGCCTTTATATTTCTATATATGGAAGGCCAGGACCTTCTGGCATATATGATTGGAATCCCTCTGGTGGTGGAGAATCTCTTCATCTTATAAACAAGGTTATGGTTCACACAATCATAGAGTACCAGGATAAAATCTATTATCCTTGGAATACCGTCATGAATTTTTTGTCCTCCCCTGCCTGTTATATGATGTATCTCTTTAAATCCAAGCTGGTCAAGTTTCTCTGGAATATTTCCGAGGTGATCACCTCCTACAATTAATATAGACATCTTTTTGCCTCCTTTCTAATAAACGGATAATTTTACTATTTGTTTGGCAGAGAAAAATCACGCAAACATTAATTGATTTCACTTTCCATGAACCGATAAATGGCCTTCGGCATCTCCATTTCTATCCTCCCTCCAACTCAATGATTTAAAGATTGAAAAGCAATAAATCTGGAATAAAAGGGACAATTTGTAAAGTTTACTGCTCATTTTCATGGTATAACCATCCCTCTTTCCCCCTTCGCAACGGGGAGATAAAGGGAAGGTATAGGATAACTAACCCGGTGAACTCGAATTTTTCTCTGAATAAATGGAAACTTAATAGGAATGACGCAAATAAAGGTATCTAGAACTGCCAGTAGGTATGTGTAATGAAATGTTAATATACTAATTTCCTGAAAGAATATCTCTATCTCAATATTGACTGTACATGTTTCATGTATGTTAGACAGGACAGACTTTCTTGTGTTTAGTATACGCAACACCTCTTTCTCACAAAATTGTGAATATACAAAAATAATTTTATGAGGAGGTATGTCTTTCCCGGCGGCTCTGCGACCATGTCCCGAACAGGATTTAGGCCAGTAGCTTTGCGTCACATCCTTTCGAATGTTTTGCCTTTTTCGGACTTTTCTTAATTGCCTTTACTTTAAAGAGCTTTTGATATTAACTGCTTGATATTACCTTCTGTAAATTTTCCCGTTGAGCTCCTGTATCCATGAAACAAAATCACTTCTTCTCGATTTTTTGGGAAATGCGGAATCATTTTATAGATCATTTATTTTCTTGTCAATAGAAATATTACTTATGCCCTTGTCAAATGCCGGTATTTAATACGATGCGGTTGGTCATCAGCAGTGCCTAGGCGTTTCTTCCGGTCTGCCTCGTATTCAGAGTAATTTCCTTCAAACCAAACTACTTTACTGTCGCCTTCAAAAGCAAGTATATGGGTGGCAATCCGGTCGAGAAACCAGCGGTCATGGCTGATTACTACGACACAACCAGTGAAATTTTCCAGGGCGTCTTCCAGGGCACGCATGGTATTTACGTCAAGATCATTTGTCGGTTCGTCCAGCAGAAGCACATTGGCTCCTTCTTTCAATATGCAGGCAAGATGTACCCTGTTCCGTTCCCCTCCGGACAGTGATCCCACCGGTTTTTGCTGGTCTGGTCCCAAAAAATTAAAACGCGCCACATAGGCGCGGGAGTTGATTTCCCTGCCGCCAAGCCGGACGGTATCGCGGCCTCCGGAAATTATCTCCCATACGGTCTTGTTTGGATCAAGGGTCTGCCGGGTCTGGTCAGCATATGCCAGCTTAACTGACTCACCTAACCTAATCGTGCCGGTATCAGGTTTTTCCTGACCTGTAATCATTCGGAATAATGTAGTTTTCCCGGCACCGTTGGGACCTATAACTCCCACGATTCCTCCCCGTGGTAGTGAAAACGTCATCTCTTCTACCAAAATGCGATCTCCGTATGCCTTAGTAACCTTATCTGCCTCGATAACCAGATTACCGAGTCTGGGTCCTGGGGGGATATATATCTCTAACTCCTTTATTCGTTTTTCGTTTTGTTCTTTAAGAAGCGATTCATAAGAGTTAATACGTGCCTTCGACTTTGCATGCCTGCCCTTTGGCGTCATCCTGATCCACTCCAGCTCATGCTGCAAAGTCTTTTGCCGTTCTGTCTCCTGCTTTTCTTCCTGCTGCAGTCTCTTTTGCTTTTGCTCAAGCCATGATGTATAATTCCCTTTCCATGGAATACCATATCCACGGTCGAGTTCTAATATCCAACCGGCTACATTGTCTAGAAAGTAACGGTCGTGTGTTACTGCAATTATGGTTCCCGCATAATTCTGTAAATGACGCTCCAGCCATGCAACTGTTTCAGCATCAAGGTGGTTAGTCGGTTCGTCTAACAGTAAAATATCAGGTTTTTGAAGTAATAACCGGCAAAGTGCAACACGGCGTCTTTCTCCTCCGGATAATACCTTTACCGGAGTGCTCCCTTCCGGGCAGCGGAGGGCGTCCATAGCCATTTCCAGACGGGAATCCAGGTCCCACGCACCAAGCGTATCGATTTTTTCCTGTACTTCACCCTGCCGTTCTATCAGTTTATTCATGTCTTCATCCGACATTGGTTCGGCAAATTGTTCGTTAATCCTGTTGAACTCATTATGAAGGTCTACCAATTCCTGGATGCCCTGCTCCACAATTTCACGCACCGTTTTTGTTTCGTCCAGCACCGGTTCCTGTTCGAGAAATCCAACCGTGTA
The DNA here is from genome assembly GCA_964589115.1 of uncultured candidatus Brocadiaceae bacterium. Classification (GTDB taxonomy): domain Bacteria; phylum Planctomycetota; class Brocadiia; order Brocadiales; family Brocadiaceae; genus JBDIVL01. Next base: position 15,951 of record CAZPUD010000016.1, read on the forward strand.
GCCGGCGGAAAGGATAGTTTGACCGTTAAAGTCCTTATCTACTCCCGCGAGAATACGCAGTAGAGAACTTTTTCCTGAACCATTTAAGCCCAATACGCCAATCTTTGCACCGTAGAAGTAAGAAAGGGAAATGTCCTTCAATACTGCTTTCTTGTCATAATATTTACTTACATTAAGCATGGAATAGATAATTTTGTTTGGCTGATTGCTCATTTAACTTATCTCCAAAAATTTTGAGAATAACCATAGTATCTTAAAACTTATTTTTTAACATTTTCTGCAAAATTTACGAATTACGATTTTAGATTTACGATTTTCTAAATCTCAGATCGTAAATCTAAAATCGTAATTCCCAGCAAGCTGCCTCTTCCGGTTCATTCGGGTTAAGTATATTACTATAAAGATATTTTGTTGGTTTGGCAAGTTTCTACTGTGAAGATAAATCGTATATAAAGTGTTTCATTGAAATAAGTGGAGTGGTTTGCAGTGGTATGCAGAGTAGATGGGTAAATGGGTAGATGGGTTAAATACTCATTCACCCATCTACCCATCTACTAACTTTACAATTTGTGGTGCCGGTAATTTCTTTCAGTGACTCTGTTATTTGCGAAGATGAGCCGCATACAAAGTTTTTTAACCAGACTATATTAAAACTGCTCTTATACCCTCCTTGATCCTATAATTATCAATGCTATTCCACCTGCTAGTGATAAGCCGCCGACTATTGGAGGTACTGGAATTCTTTTGGTCCTTTCTGCTGTTGCCTCAACAGGACCAACTTCTAGTACCTTTTCTTTCGTTGTGTAAGTAATGCCTTGATATACTAAAGATATGACCCCAAATACAATAAGTGCAATTCCAATAAACAGATATATTCTCATTTTCCTCTGCCTCCTCTCTTGCTTGCATTAATTAAATCTCATAAACTATCGTTGAAAAGTCCAGCATCACTCTAGTTTTTAATGAGAAAATATACCTAAGGGTGTCAAATATCGCCAGCGTAAGATATACATCAAACTTTTAGCGATTTTTCAAAAATAAAAAGTATTACTGTGTTAATGAATTTGTAATTTTACAACCTTTTTTGCCCTGTAGCCCTTTTTATCTTTAACCACTTCAAACTCAACCTTATCTCCTTCTGCAAGCGTTCTGAACCCCTTACTTTCAATATCGGTCTGATGTACAAAAACGTCGGTTCCGTCATCTTGAGTAATAAAACCAAATCCTTTCTTATCGTTAAACCATTTTACTGTTCCTGTTGCCATTTTAAATTACTCCTTTCATATGTAAAAGTTAGTAAAAATTATAAACGTTACAATCACTGTAATCTCATACTACATTAACATCTTATATAGATCAAATATAAAGTTTTGCATTATGAAGTGTTATATCTATGGCAATATCAAAATTATTTAAAAGTATGTTCATTTTACATATCTTTGTCATATTTGTATAATCATACTATAGAACTTATTATAAAGAAATAAATTATATGGCTATTACAATTTGTATCCTTACGGGACCCACGGCGAGTGGAAAGACAGATATTGCATTAAAAATTGCAGAGGACATCAATGCAGAAATAGTTTCGGTTGATTCCATGCTTGTGTATCGGGGTATGGATATCGGTACAGAAAAGCCTTCTGCCTCGATAAGAAATAAGATTCCCCACCATCTTATAGATATCGTGGATCCGTGGGAGGAATATAGTGTGGGGAGATATGTTAAGGATTTTGATGCTGTTGTTCATGATCTTCACCAGGAGGGCAGACCGTTTATCGTTGTAGGTGGAACAGCACTATATATAAAGGCCTTAATGGAAGGATTATTTGAAGGTCCCTCTGCGGATTGGGATTACAGGAATTATTTGAAATCTGTTGCAATGCAGCAGGGGCCGGACTTCCTGCACAGAATGCTCGCCGGTGTGGACCCGGAGGCTGCCAGCAGATTGCATTTCAATGATCAAAAAAGGGTTATCAGGGCACTTGAGGTCATAAGAAAAACAGGGCAGCGCATTTCTGACTTTCAAACCCAATTTGGGCATAAAAATCCTAAATACAACTGCATACTTGCGGCCATTGAACATGATCGGAATATACTATACAAGCGTATAGAGGACCGTGTAGACCGTATGTTTAAGCGAGGCCTGGTAGATGAAGTCCATGCATTATTAAATAATCCATTAGGACTGGGTAAACAAGCATCTCAGGCACTCGGGTATAAAGAAGTTATTGACTTTTTCAATAAAAAATATACACTCTCTGAGGCTGTAGATGAAATAAAAAAAAGAACACGCCGGTTTGCAAAAAGGCAAATGACGTGGTTTAGGAGTTTTTCTAACATTTACTGGATTTGCGCATCTGCGGAAGACGACGCAGCAAGTCTTTCAGAAAAGGTTTTTAAATGTTTTGCACAAAATAAATCCTTACCGGACAGGAAATAAAGCAATATCATGAAACCCAATTGTATACACCCGTTTCTTACCAAAGGACGTGGATTAAGTATTCAAAGGTTATCGCAGACGTTCAAGCAATATAAAGCAAGGACAGCCTGGGGTCTTGATATTGACGGGCATGCTCTAAAGGCAGTAAAAATAACACAAACATTAGAAGGGTTATTAATTGAAGATGTCGATATCATTGAATACCCTGAATTTCCTCCTGACGTAGATTTCTTACAATCTCTACATATTAAAGACGCTGTTCAGACGTTTTTAACAAAACATAATATTACCGGGACCGACAGCTTATTGGTATCTGTTCCGGGACAATTCGTATTGTCCAGATTTACTACCATTCCCCCTATAGACAAAAGCCAATTAAAGAATATCGTCAGCTATGAAGCAAAGCAGCAAATCCCTTTTGACCTTAAAGATGTTGTATGGGACTACCAAAAATTGTCTGAATCGGTTCCTGGTCATGGTACTGAAGGTATAGAAATCGGGCTTTTTGCGTCAAAGAGGACTACACTCGATCAACTGCTGACAAATTTTACATCCCTTAAGATTAAACCTACTACGTTGCAGGTTTCACCTCTTGCCCTCTATAACTATATTTTTTTTGATCAACAAACGAATGGTCCGACCGTTGTTATAAATGTGGAAACCGAAAACACTGACCTGGTCATTATCGATGGGCCGCATTTTTGGCTCAGAAGCATACCTCTATATAAAGTAGATGCCGATCTCATTAAAGAAATACAGAGGTCAATGGAATATTATAAATCCTTAACAAAAGAAGCGTTTCGCTTTCAGAATATTTTATTAATGGGTAACATCAAGGACCCACAAAGTATTGAATTTATAACAAACAATCTTCCGTACGAGCTTAAAATCCTTAAGACCTTAAACAATTTAAGGCTGGCTGATACAATAGACTCTTCGTATTTCCATAAAAGTTTAATGAATTTTACTATTGCTATAGGACTTGCACTGCAGGGGCTGGGATTAAGCCAGATAAATATCAATTTACTGCCGCCGGAACTGGTTAAAGCAGCAGAAATATCAAAGAAAAAACCTTATGCTATAGCTACACTCTGTTGTTTAGCTCTGTCACTCATCATCCAGTACGGCGGATTACGCATGAAAATTAATCAACTTGATCGTTCCAATAATTACCATCAAAAGGTATTACAGGATATAAGGAAATTCGAGAGTAACTATAGGAACGCAGAAGCCGCCACTCAGACGAATAAATCCGCACTTGAACTTATTTCTTCCATTGATTCTTCCAGGTTTTTCTGGGTAGAGGCATTGGATAAGTTATTATCCGCAATACCCGATCGTGTATCAATAACAAGCGTCCAGTCCTCGTGGGTAGATGCAGATACATTATCTACAGGTTTTTCTCAAACGAAGAAAACAGCCGCAAAAACGAATGTTCCCTCTAAAAAATTACATCTTATGGGGATTAAAGGGATAAGTAAAGAACCAAGTATAAGTTTTATAGAAGAATCTATCATAAGGCCTATTCAGAATATAACTTTCTTTGACCAGGAAGTCCCTGCGTTCAGAAATGTAGAAATCGTTCCAGGCTCTTGCCGGCAGGCAGAATACAAAAATGGGCAGGAGGGTTATATTAGTTTTGAGATACGCTGGATTGTAAAATCACAAGATGAGATCCAATCGGAGAATTATGAATAAGGGTTTAGATTTTTCACAACTCAGGAAAAACTTCCCGAAAATTTACACAGGATATTATTGTTATTGGATACTTATAGGGATTATTTTCCTTGTTATAATATCCCTCTTATTGGTATTCATTTACCCTCTTTCTAATCAGTATGCCAGAACTTATAAAGAGCTTGAAGATTTATCAGCAGCATTAGAAAGATATGCCCTGAAAAAAGAGCTTTATAATGAAAAATGGATCACATTAAAAAAACAGGAAGGAGAGCTATATAATGACGAGCTAGAGAAATGCAAATCTTTCCTCAAGGGAAAAGACGGTCAACTGGAAGCCGTTTTTTTTACAGAAGATACCGAAAAAGGTCTGGTCAAGATTAATGACGAGGCACTCTGGAAGAATGAATATCTTAGAAAGACTTCAGCACTATCGATGCGGTTAAAGTCAGGTAATATTGCCTTGGACGAAGGTGCACTGCCATTTTCTGAATGGGGTTTAAATATCCCGGCATGGGATACCATTTTACCTGCTCAAAAACGGTTTTGGATATTAGAGGCCCTTGTCAATATCGTTACGAATGATACGGGAATAACAAAACTTGGGAAAATTACATTTCGGAATTCCTCCAGCACATATGATTCCTCTTTTGTTCATTTTTATACCGCTATACCTATTACACTTACTGTTGAGTTGCAGGCAAACCATATAGCAGTTCTTTTACACGAGATTCTTAAATCAGATATCCTCTTTATTATCGAAGGTATTACAATCTTAAGCACTGATAAAATTCACAACATGGAGCCATTAGAGGAAAATATCCTGATAAATGAAAACAACAATTATCACTGCAACCCGCTTATCGATGTAACTATTGATGCCTATATTATTGATTATAAAACATAACCTATGATGAGATTTAAAATAGATATTAAAGGTTTTTTATTTAAGCATGTCGAAAAGCTTATTTTCGGGGCTGCGATATGCTATCTTGTCTATACGATAATCCATGCTTTTATCATATTAAATTTAAAAACACATGAAATTGATGCTAAACTATTGTCATTATCCGGCACACTTGATAGAAAACTCAAAACGAGTACACCTCCACCCATAGACACCGAACGGAGGGAAGCGGCATATCTGGAATTACGCCTTACAAACCCACCCCCCGTGAGTCTTTTACAACGGCCTCAAATCTTTAGTAAAGCAATAAAGACAGATTTAAATTCTGACATAACAATTAAAGATTTATTGAAAAAATCAGAAACCCAAACCCATGCCCGGTTAGAAATTACCGCTCCGGGGGATACGGAATTTATCTTTAAAGGGGGAACCGAAGAACTGGCGTTGATTCAGGTCAGGAAGTTGCATAAAGATAAATGGTGGACAGAAAGTTTTACTGTAGAAAAGGGGAAAACCATCGGACAGAAAAAAACTGTAAGAGGAGAAACAATTGATTTTGATACGGATTGTAAACTAAAGGATATTATTCCTCTTGCACAAAAGACACTCGTTATGAAAAAGACAACTGCGCTTCGGAATGAAAAGGGTGAGTTCTTGGGTACTTCTTTCGCAGAAGAGACATATACGATCTCAACCTCAAGGATTGTATTCGAGAATAAAAAAGGAGAATCCTACAGTCTGTGGATAGGAGAACTGGTAAATTTAGGGACAGAGACTGTTACCGTTCACACGTCATCGGATACCACTTCTACTAATTAACAGATTTTTTCAAAGGGGGTGATATGAAAGTCTTCTCAGTTCTCATTTTGGTTATTGTCATAGGGATATTTTTATCCCCTTTTACTCTAAAGCAAGTCCTGTCACAGAATAAGGATGTTTCAGGAACAGAACCTCCTTATAGAGATAATTATTACCTTAAAACTGCCAAAACTTATTTCAAACAAAAAGATTATGAAAAGGCTGCCGGTGCACTGGAACTAGCCATCCTACTGGAACCAAATAATGCTGAAGCACATGCATTACGAAAAGAATTAAAACAATTCCTCGAAGAAAATACATTGCCCGATGCACAGAATAAGGCCAACGAAACAAAAGGAAAAAATCCTTCCCATGCGCATGATAAAGAAAAAAAATTATTACTTTTAATGCAAGATGCGTATACTGCCCTCAAAGAGAAACGGTATGAAGAGGCTGCAGAAATTTCAGATTCGATACTTACAATAGATCCTTCCTATAAGGAGGCGCTGTATATTAAAGAACAGGTAAACGAATTAAAATATAAACTCACTATGGATTATTTAAAAGTCATTCAGGAACAGGAAAAATTAAGGGCCAGGGAAAATCTCAAGGAATCATCTATTCTATATCAGGACATCTTAAGATTTCCTGCAAAAGAGCAGTGGCAAAACATTTTGGAACGGGAACTCCCAAAATTAGATAAAATTGTAAAAGAGAACAAAAGAAAAACAGAACTTCTGCAGATAAATCCAAATCCTGCAAAGGAACAGATTCCAAAAGTCGTTGAAGATGCCTTAAATACAATTATCTCATTTGAATTTCTAGATACACCATTAAAAGATGTTATTGTCTTCCTGAGAGAGAAAACGAATATTAACATGATTATTGATGCAGAAGCAAGAGATGCTCAAATAACCCTGAAACTTAAGGACATACCATTAAGAACCGCACTAAGATATATCCTTCCTAAAGGATACGAATACGTAATTGAGGGAGATATAATCCATGTTTATAGACAAAAAATGGAACTACGTGTCTATGATGTAAGGGATATATTGATTAATCTGGATGATAAAGAACCCTTAAAATTTGATATTACAGCAGCTGCGGCCTCCCAGTTTAGTATGTCAGGGGGAGGAGGGGCAGGGGAAGCTAAAGTAAAAGATACCTCTGGTAGGGTATTGGATCTGATAGAAATGATCGTTACTACCATTGAGCCTTCCTCATGGTCACCAAATGTGAGTGTTATCGGAGCCTCTGCCTCTGGTGCCGGGGGACAGCGGCGTATTAATATCCCCGGTCAGGGTGAAGGAAGCATTACTGCAAGGATGGGCCAGCCGGGTGACATAGTAGTTGTTAATAGTAAGTATGTCCACGAACAGATTGAAACTTTATTGGCCTCTTTAAGATCATCACAAAACCTCCAGGTAAGCATTGAAGCGCGTTTTATTACTGTTACTGATGAATTTTTAGAGGATATCGGAAATAAATTTTCTGAATTTTTTAGTGAGAGGGCATCTATTAATACAGACGGAAGCGGAAATTTAAGCGATCTTGTTACTGAAGGAGGGGGGTTGCAGCTTAGCTATTCTATATTCAACGATGCCATGTTAAAGGGTTTCCTGCGTGCCGTTCAGGAAAGCAAAGATTCCGAGGTACTTACTTCTCCGCGAATAACGCTCTCCAATACCCAGCGCGGCAATATTGCTGTTATTCAGACAAGAAATTACGTTCAAAGCACGTCCGTTTCAGAAGGGATTGTAACCCCGGTTATTGGCACGATACCGGAAGGGACAACCTTTGATGTAAGGCCCATCGTAAGTACGGATAGAAAATACATCTATTTAGAAGTGACACCCTCTGTATTTCAGATAGAAAGTATCGAATCATTTACCTTCAGCGGAGTAACCACAGATATTACAGTAGGTGGCACAACTGGCGGAACCGTTGCTGTTCCACCGGAACAAACAGTTCAACTGCCCAGGTTGAATGTTTCTCAGGTTTCTGTAACGGTGTGTGTGCCCGACAAAGGGACGCTTATGATTGGAGGACTTGGTTCTATAAACAAAAATACCCAAACAACCGGTATACCCATATTATCCAAGATACCTGTATTAAAAAGGTTATTTTCCCGTGACCAGAAGACCAGTGAAAAATCGAATCTTATTATCCTTCTAAAACCCACAATTATTATTAAGGAAGAACATGCGCCAAATGTTCTTAAGCTGTCACATACGGCAAATTCAGATAATAAGAGAGATTAAGGAGATATTACACCATGTATAAGAAATATAGCATAAATACAATTTTACTTATTATCATTGCATTACTACTGACGATCCTTGTCTTTAGAAATACGACAGATCATGTTATCGCACAGGGCGATGGAAGCGCACGGCATGTTTTTGGTGTTGTAGGTGAGCGGGTAGGTAACAGGCAGCCATTTTATCTTGTAGATACGAGCGAACAAACAATTATGATTTATGAGTATTTTCAAGGAGGTGGATTAGGACTCGCTGCTGTTCGGAGTTACAAATACGATAAACATTTACAGCAACATGGAAGGCTTTATGGTTTATCCGTTGAAGATGTAAAGGCAGAGATTCTAAAGGCACAAGCAAAACAATCAAAATAGACTAAAGTTCTTTTATGCGATTAGTTGGATTCGAAGCAATTTGAAGAAGTCGTGTCTTGAGTTTCGCAATCGGAAAATTTTTACCGGGACACGCTGTGCCTTTTTGATGTACTTGTTTATGTAATAAAATGTTTGATAAATTGATGTTATATTTTCCCGAAAGGTACTGGACTAGTCCGGCTAAAGATTCGAATTGATTGTTTGTGGGAGCGCCTCCGTTCTCAAAGTCGCCAACCAGGCAAATTCCAATTGCAACGCGGTTGCAGTCCATATTCGCAGTATGTGCACCATGTATTTGTTTTTTCCAGCGTTCGGAGATTTCAATCTCACCATCCCCCGAATTAGACCCGTTCCCAATCACAAAATGGTAGGCCAAGCCGTACTCCCATCCTCTCTTTTCCCTATGATAATGATCAAACTGAGCAGCATTTCCTTTTTCTGTAGCGCTGTGATGGATAACAATATATTTCCATAAATTTTCTTTTACTTCAGTTTTGCAAAGTTGTGTAAGTTTGGACCTTGAATAAAGATATCCGGTATTTGTATCATCGAAAAAGGATACAGGAACCGGCTTTTTGACCTTTGTAGTACTAAAAGATGGTAAAGAAAGAAGTACGCCTGATGTAATTACGATCGTACCCAACGAAAAATATTGAATAATTTTCTCGTATTTATGCATTTTCTTGCTCAAGCAAAATAAATGATTATACATCTTTATAAGCACCTTTTTTTCGATTTGTCAACAAACAAAAAAGCCTTACTGTGAAAATATTCAGAAGAACACTTTCGGCAGTAAGGCTATCTTTAAAATTAGTTACAACTTTATTCCTGTTGTAACATTCCCTGGATTACTTTAATACATCCTTGTATTGATATCAAGACCTCAGTTGCTTTAAAGACCCTGTTACTTTGCGTCCCCCGATCACTCGAGGTTTGCCCTTGTCATAGCTGCCATTATAAATGAAAATTATTTATAGTCAATAAAGAATTCATTTAACGTGTTGATAGCCTCGTCTATTTCTTCTGCCATAGGCTGCCGTGGGTCTAACCGCAGCGTTTCTTTCAGGTGAAATAATGCTTTAGAAGGATTATTTAAAAAATTTGCGTAAATAACACCAAGCATCTTATGTACCAGCGGATTATCAGGTTGGTAGTTAATTGATTGGCAAAGCATATTTACTGCTTCGGTGTACTGTTTTTTCAGATAAAAGGTATTTCCCAGGTAGTAATATATTTCTGCATCCGCAGGATTATGGGCGATTGCCTCTTTAAATTCGGAGATGGCTTCATCTTTGAAATCTTTTGAAAGATAAGCATTTCCTAAATTGCAGTGAGCGTTACTGTCCTGAGGATTAAATTTCAACGCTAATTTAAGTTCAACAATTGCATTATCTGTTAATCCTTTCGTCAGGTAAACTCCCGCCAAATTGTTATGTACATCTGCATTATCAAATCCTGACGCTACAGCGTTATTCATTTCGTAAATAGCGTTATCCAGGTCGCCCTTTTTTGCATGAATAATGCCAAGATTATTATGTACATTGGCCAGTTCTGGATTGAGCAGAATCGCAGTTTTAAATTCTCTCAAGGCCTCTTCCAATTCATCTTTGTTCGTATAAAGAATGCCAAGGTTATTGTGAGCATCGGCGTTATTAGGATCTGATCCGATTGCCATTTTATATTCAAATAAAGATTTCGCGAAGTTTCCCGTTTCTTTATAAACATTTCCCAGGTTATTATGTGCAGAGGATAACTGAGGTTCTATTTTTAATGCCTTTTCAAATTCAAGAATGGCCTCTTCATAAAGTTTGTCTTCGTAATAACACAGTCCGAGATTATTATAATAATTGGGATTAAAGGGGTTACATTGGATTGCTTTCTTATAGAATTCAACTGCTTTGTCTAAAAGGTTTTTCTTTTTGAATATACTACCTAAATTGTTATAGGCATTAGCATAAAATGGGTTACAACGTATAGCCTCCTGATATTCTTTCACTGCATCATCCGTCATCCCCTTTCTCTCATAAGCATTTCCCAGATTATAATGTGCTTCCGTATCACGTGGATTGATTTGAAGTGTTTTTTTATACTCCAACTCGGCATATTCGTAAAAACCTTTTGCGCCGTGTACTACACCAAGGTTATGGTGGGCACGGGCACTGTTAGGTTCACGATGAGAGGTTGAACGCCATAAGGTTAATTCATCACGCCATATCCCGTTCCGGTAAATACCCATGCAGCCAAAGATGACCACAACAATTCCAAAGGCTGCCATTGTCGCGTTTCTTCGTGCGGTACAGTTCTGGATTAAGATACCTACAGCGCCAAAAAACCCCATAATCGGGATATAGAGATACCGCTCGGCCATGATGTTTCCTATCGGGATGATATTCGATACCGGCAAAAGTGTGATAAAAAACCACGATATAAAAAAACAATAGTGTTTATTACTTTTACACAGTCTTGCTATAAGGGTAATCACAGTGATAACTATGCATATTGAAACTACCAGTGATGTAACTCCTGCTGTTATGGGTGGAACTACATAATCAGCATTGAGGTTTAACGGCAAAAACAATAGTTTTATATACGATGCAAGGACCTTGAGCATGATGTATAAACTTTGCGGGGTTTGATCTAATCTGATATGTGTATGCCGGAAAAGTACAAACTGAATAATCAGATAAAAGGCAGTGACAATAAAATATCCGATGTAAATGCCTTTTGCCCTTTTGATAATCTCCCGAAAAGTATTACCCTGAGATGAATAAAAGATCGTAAATAACACTATCAAGATAGGTAAAGTAACTGCCATCTCTTTTGAAAAGAGAGATAATAAATACGAACATAAAGAACCAGCATAATACAGCAGATATTTTGTTCCACATAAGATTTTCCCATCAGCTTTCAGAAACAGGATAAAGGATATTAAGAGAAAGAATGCAGCGAGTAGGTCTTCCCGGTAACTAACAGAATTTACCGTTTCAGTAAGAATTGGATGGGCAGCAAAAAGAAGTGCGGAAACAAAAGCAAAGATATTAATCTTAATTGCCCGTTTACGACCCTCTGGAAGATCCGGCTCCTGTTTGTATCCCGGATTAGAGGCGGGAGAAGATTGATTCAGAGCCAAATTTTTTGCAAGCTTTCGAGGACCTCCTGAAGTAGCAATCATTCTAAGGAAAGCATAGAACAATAA
>CAZPUD010000017.1:0-5033 GCA_964589115.1 uncultured candidatus Brocadiaceae bacterium
AGGATAAGCTTTGCTAAGGGGGACTAGCTTTACATTATTTTTTCTGCAAAGCATCTTCCATCTGCATGAGTTCAGTGATGTCTATGGAAATGTTACAAACAGAATAAATGATACCTCCGGCATTACGCATGGGAAACCGTATCGAGATATAGGCATGCAGCCCGTCATCCTGGGGGAAAACCTCTTCCGTTTTTGTAGGAATCCCCGATTTTATTACCTTGCGGTCATTGATCTGAAAGGATTCAGCGATATCTTCCGGAAAGATATCATAATCGGTTTTGCCAATGATATTATCTTTTGTTACGTGGAATGTCTTTTCAAATTGATTGTTTATCAGCAGGAAACGGCCTTCGGTATCTTTGAGATATATAATTGCCGGAGGGTTATCTATGATTGCCTGCAAGATCCTTTTACTTTCCTCCAGGGCTCCCTGCGTTTGCTTAAGTTCAGTAATATCTTCTTTAATTGAAAGAAAATGGGTTATAATCCCTTCGGTGTTTTTAATGGGCGAAATGTACGCATGTTCCCAATAAAATTCACCATTTTTTTTCTTATTATAAAATTCTCCCTGCCATTCTTTTCCTGAAGTAATCGTTTTCCATAACAAGGCGTATTCTTCTTGCGGCGTTTTTCCTGATTTGAGAAGGCGCGGATTTTTTCCAATGGCTTCTTCCGGCGTGTAACCTGTTAACCTGGTAAATTTAGGATTAACATATTCTATATTCCCTTTAGTATCGGTTATGATGATTGTATTTGGACTTTGTTCAACTGCCTGTGATAACTTGCGTAACTCCTCTTCTGTCTTCATGAGCTCGGTAACATCCCGGACCATGGAAATAATGCCTGTAACGGTACCATCGGGTTCTTTAAGTGGTGTGTTTAACCAGTCGCAGATGATACTACGGCCGTCTTTTGTTATATTCTCATGTACACTATGGGCAGTATCGTCTCCCTCAAACAAGCGCTGTATAATGGAAGCTGTATGCTGCCTCATATATTCCGGTACGATAAACTCATGAGGATGTTTACCCATTGCCTCCTTAGCGGTAAAACCAAAAATCTTTTCGGCTGCCGGATTCCACAACTCTGTGCGGAGTTCCGAATCCCATACGATACAGCCAATAGGCATTTTATTAATCTGAAGCCTTAGACGCGCCTCTGTTTTCTGAAGGGATTCCTCTGCTGATTTGCGTTCTGTAATCTCTTCCCTTAAAAGGGTATTTGTTTTTAAAAGTTCGGCGGTGCGTTCCTTGATATGTGCCTCTAGTTCATGGTAGGATTTTTGCAGCATTTCCTCTGCCTGTTTTCTTTGTATAACTAATCCTAATTGAGAGGCGACCGATGAAATAAGCTTAACAAGCCGCTTATCTTCCTCCCTCGCCTCAAACATAAAAAATGAAATGACGGCTACAACTTTTTTCCCCGAAAGGATAGGTATTGCCAGCCCTGCCTTCAGGCCAAACTTCTCCGCAAGTTTTGCACGAAGAAAATATGGGTCAGCAGTAACATCCGGCACCCACTCAGGCTGCTTTGATGCCCATACGCGGCCGGGAAGGCCTATACCCATTGGAAAGGAGAATTCTTTGCTTGCCGTGACAAATTCATCTAAGCCAACAACACTGGTGTAATACGCCTTGCTCCGTTCAAGACAGGTGTTGTCTGAATTAGGAATCCACGCCTCTCCAACAATCCAATGCGTTGTTTCGCATACCCTGTGCAGTACAATGTACATTGCAGTATTAAGATCTCTGGCCTCGCTGATTGACAGTGTAATCGACTGCAGGAGTAAGATTTCTTCCTGTGTGCGTTTTTGCTCGGTAATGTCTATAACGGCTATTACCATGCCGTCAATAACATTTTTTTCAATCCGGTATGGTATGATTCTCAATAAGTACCAATTGTTTTCTTTGGTCATTATCTCCTTTTCGAGGGTTGAGGGTGCTTTTAGCGCTTCTTTTATATATTCTATGAGATTACCGTTTATGATATCTGTGGAGATATGGTGGATTGGTCGTCCTATATCCTGTTCAATAAGATGGATAATTTTAGTTATAGCGGGGGTGTAACGATAGATACGTAATTTCTTATCAAGAAAAATTGCGCCAATTTCAGAACTGCTCAGCATATTATTTATATCATTGTTAGCCCGTGACAGCTCTTTTATCTTGCCCTGAAGTTCTGAGTTTGCGGCAATCAGTTCCTCGTTCATCGTCTGCAATTCTTCATTTGCACTCCTCAGTTCCTCGTTTATCGTTTGTAACATTTCGTTTGCAGTATTCAGTTTTTCACCTGAAACTTCCAGTTCATCGCTGATTTCCCAAAAAGACCTCTTTGTCGAATCTAATTCTTGTTCAAGCTCCAGGATGCGCTGATCAACTTCAGTCCTCTGTCCATGTTCAATATGAGGCTCGGAAACCGCAACATCTTCGAATATTATAAGGAATAATCTTTCATGTGATTTTGGTTCTATAAGAGGTTTAACGACTAAATTAATAATCCGGATATTACCATTATCTTTTATCTGTACCCCTTTATGAGTGACAGCCGATTTTTGTTTTATTGCTTTGTGGACCGCTATTCTCAATTCGGGTCGCAGATCCTCTTTCGCCATCTTTAATACATTTAAGTTAGCTTCTCCAACAGGGGGTTCAAGATACTTATTCGTCTGGCCCTGGAAATAAATAATGGAAAATTTTTCATTGATAACTACACATGACGGAGCATAGCTCTCAAGCAAGGCATCTTTTGTTACATCGCCTATGCTAAGCTCTCTGGAGCCTTTGAATTGCCCGGTTTTTTGCAACTCTGAGACGTTATTTGTTATTAAATTCGTGGGAAAGTCTTTCATAGGGGCTGGCGGAAATCCCCTGCGTTGAAAGATTTTGTGGTCTTCATCGATGAATGAAAAGAGATGGGTAAATTCTCCAATAGTTTCAGACATCCCCAGAATAAGAAATCCACCTTGATTTAACGTGTAATGGAATAGCGGCAGTAATTTCTTCTGCAGCACAGGATCTAAATAAATGAGCAGATTTCTGCAGCTAACCAAATCTAACCGGGAAAAGGGTGGATCCTTGATAAGATTATGGTTTGCAAATATAATCATCTCCCGGAATTGCCTTTTAAATGTATAGGTATTATCTTTTTTATCAAAGAAATACTGTAAACGATCTTCTGATATATCATGTGTAAAACTCTCCGGATATACCCCGGAACGGGCAAAATTGAGGGCTTCCTCGTTAATATCTGTTGCGAATATCTGAATCTTGAAATCTTTCCCTGTGGTATTCATATATTCAATTAGCAGTATGGCCAAGGAATACGCCTCTTCACCGGTTGAACAGCCCGGAACCCAAACACGCACGGGGAATTCAGGAGATCTGTTCTCAAAAAGCTGCGGTATTACCCTCTCCTGAATAGCCCCGTAGACTTCCGGGTCTCTGAAGAATTTAGTAATTCCGATAATGAGCTCTTTAAAGAGTGCTTCTACTTCCACCGGATGTTGGTTAAGATACGATATGTAATCCTCTAATTTTTCAATATAATTAACTGCCATCCGCTTTCTGATCCTGCGGAAGACAGTATCTTGTTTGTAATGTGTAAAATTGTGCCCGGTGTAGTGTTGAAGAAGTTTGAATATTTTTTCCAGGCCAGACAAACCCTCCGGTAAATCAATGACATCCCGTGTACAACCACGGGTAGAATGCTGTTCCACATATTTCATAAGTCCGGCGGGCATCTTATTTACCGGCAATATAAAATCTGCGAAGCCAGCAGTTATGGCATTTGAGGGCATACCACTGAATTTCGCTGTCTTTTCATCCTGGACCATCGTCATTCCACCCGAATCCTTTATTGCTTTTAAGCCAAGGGTGCCATCAGTACCTGTTCCCGATAGGATAATACCGACAGCCATATTGGTCTGATCCTCTGCCAGAGACCAGAAAAAGGAGTCTATAGTATGCCCATGTTGTTTAGCAGGGTCTGAGAGACGGAAGGATTTGTTTGATATTTTCACATCTTTGTCCGGCGGCTTGATATATACACAGTTAGGCTTTATTTGCATCCTCTCCTCAGCCTGAAAGATCTCCATGCTTGTGTATTTTTTCAGGATTTCAACAGTATAACTTTTGTGGTCTGGATGCATATGCTGGATAAGTACAAAGGCCATTCCACTCCTGGGTGGCATATGGAGGAAGAATTCTTCGAATGCCTCCAGCCCTCCGGCAGAGGCGCCGATACCAATGATGAAAAAATTATCTTCTTCTTTACGGGCTGCGGTGACTTTATCCAGGCGTTTACGGGGAGTGGTTTTCCCTGGTTTGGTAATATCTTCGAATCTCTCTTTTTGATCCGTCTTTCCGATGTGTGGATCTACTGATCGTCTTTTTTTAGGCATAGAAAGCCTTAAATGGCATTTTTCTGCTAAAATTAAAAAACAATTTTACCAAAGAGATATAACAGGCTGGCTACATAACTTATTATATAATAAATTATAATGCAATACAAAAGTAAAAGAATTATTGATATTTGCCATGTTCTGTGGTAGATTTATTGCCTTAAGATTTTTACAGGGCGGCTCAGCCGCAACTAAAATCCCCCCGGCGTGAGTAATGGAGTACTCAACATGGAGTAATGGAGTATTGGAGTAATGTAAGAGAAACCACAGTGCTCCATTACCCCAACACTCCATATCAACAATAAATTTACGGATAACATAAAAACTTGCAAAAAGACGTTTTTAAGGAGATGTACTATGAATTTATCTGAAGCCCTGGATATGGTGGCAAAGGATGAACGGGAGTTGCAGGAAAAATACCTGAAACTGGCAGATCAGGAAACCGACCCTTTTGTAAGGGCATTCTTTCACAGGATTGTTAAAGATGCCGCAAAACACGAAAAGAAAGTACATAAGAAATATTCAAAACTTTTGGCAACATTAAGCAAGAAGACTTATTAAAAACAAAAACCCCAATATTTTGTAAATATTGGGGTTTTTTTGTCGCAATTATAACGTATCTTTAAGTGACAAC
>CAZPUD010000017.1:5133-27111 GCA_964589115.1 uncultured candidatus Brocadiaceae bacterium
TTTGTAAATATTGGGGTTTTTTTGTCGCAATTATAACGTATCTTTAAGTGACAACTCTATATTATTTATATATATCAGCCAATGAGAAACGATTATGCCACAATATAGATATGAGAAATAGTATAAGAGTGTTCTTTTTCGTAAATTTTATAATTTGACGACTTTTGCGGCCTTATAGCCTTTCTGGTCTTTTATAACCTCGAATTCGACCTTATCTCCTTCAGCAAGGGTTCTAAACCCCTTACTCTGAATTGCGGTCTGATGTACAAAAACATCATCCCCGTTTTCCTGCGAGATAAAACCAAATCCTTTTTTATCGTTAAACCACTTTACAGTACCTTTTGCCATTTAAATCACCCCCTTTATTAATGAAAAATAATAAGTTTGAGAAATAAAAAAAAGCTACAAGGCTTCAGCCCCGTAGCTTTTTTATTTTATGTAAAAATAATTGTGACTTTACCATAGACATTGTACATTAATAGACAGAACTAATGCTATCAAACAATATTTATTAAAGCAAGGAAAAATATCAAATTATCATGGAATTATAGAGTAAAATTTAGTTGAATTCTTGATGTATCTTTGTTAAACTTCAACCTTTAAGCTATCAAAAGCAATAGAGTTGGTAGCAGACAAATTTATGTATAGTGGAGGTTGACAGAAATGGTTACAACTGTTGCTGATATAGATCTTGACAGATTACTGGATGCAGAAACAATAACGAGGGAAAATGTTGCACATATCAGAGAACAAGTATATAGATCCAAAGAAAACAGGGAAAAATTAGATAAAACGATCGAGAAAATAAAACACGATATAAAGAAGGAACACGATAACACCAGGATAAAAGACTTGACTCTCTTATTGGGTATATGCGAATGGATTGCCGGAAGGGTGAAAGAATCATCAGAAACTTTAAAAGAGGTAAAATCAAGAAAAATAGGTGCCTATTACCTCGGAAAGTCTTATCAGGAATTGGGTGATTATCAACAAGCCCTGGAGTGTTTTGATCGGGCAAAAAAGACGGATATAGAAGAATTTGATATTCAGATGGATATTGCCGAGACCAAAAGGATGGCCGGTAACCCCGGGGAAGCATTAGAAATTATCAAAAAGTTCTCGCAGTCACATGCTAATAACGCCGAATTGTATTATCAATGGGGACATTGCCTGGACGATTTGGGGGAATACCAGGAAGCATTCAATAAATATGAACAGGCACTGGCAATAAATCCGAATCATCCAAAGGCCCTCTTCCGTATGGCATTTAATTACGATATGGATGGGGAGGATGAAATGGCCATTGAGTATTATGAACAATGTACGAAGCTGAACCCTACATATAAAAATGCATTTATTAACTTAGGAATATTGTACGAAGACAGGGGAGAATATGAAGATGCCTTGTATTGTTTTGAGGCAGTGATAGATGCTGAGCCGACCAACGACAGGGCTTCTTTATTCTTAAAAGATGCAAAGTCTGCGCTTTCAATGTATTACGATGAAGAGATTTCGAAGAAGCAAGGTAAGGAAAGTGAAGTATTAAACATCCCTATTTCTGATTTTGAACTTTCAGTAAGAAGTAAAAATTGCTTAGAAAAGATGAATATACACACATTAAAAGATCTTACCAGGATTACAGAGGCTGACTTACTCTCTTTTAAAAACTTTGGTGAGACTTCACTTAATGAGATTAAATCTATCTTATCCCAAAAAGGACTACGTTTGGGCCAGGCATTAGAAAGTGACAGCGAAACTGAATTTGTTAGTGAAAAAAGGAAAGGCACCGTAAAAGAAATTTCTGATGTAGGACTCTCCACCCGGTGTAGAAATGCCCTTAAGAAGATCGGTATAGATACGGTTGCAGATCTTATAGAGGAGACCGAGGAAGAATTAGAACAGAAAGGTATCAAAAAAAATTACATAGACGAAATAAAAGAAAATCTATCAAATTATGGCCTGAGTTTGAGTACAAATGATAGTTTCGAAGCAAGCCCGGAGAGTGACACCACGGAATAACAGATTAAATGAAATTTCGGATGGTATAATTAACGTAATAGTTCAAAGCAGAGGGCGTGGAGAACACAGAGAAATAAATGAAAAGGAAAGAAAACTCCTCATAAATATTCTGCTTATTCCTTATCAGCCTCTGCGATGGGTAGAACTGTTACTAATTAACAAAATACTGGGGATGTTGTAACATGTTAGATTACATCCGAGGACAGGTGGTAAGCAAATCTCCCACCCGATTAATTCTGGAAGTATCGGGCATCGGTTATCTCTTATACATTCCGCTATCTACATTCGAGAAAATTCCCAGCCATGGAGAAGTAACAATTCTTACCCAATTGTTTGTAAGGGAAGATCAACTAAAGATATTTGGATTTGCGACAAGAGAAGAGAGGGATTTATTTCAACTATTGCTGTCCGTAAACGGTATAGGACCCAATACTGCCGTTGCAATACTTTCTGGCAGCACAGTGGATGATATTAAACATGCTGTAGTTGACGGAGATGCAAGGACATTAGAAAAAATTAAAGGGGTGGGAAAGAAGACGGCTGAACGAATCATTCTGGAACTCAAGGAAACTATTAAAGAAATTGTAACATCTATGCCTATTGATATGGATCTCCAGCAGAAAGCACTTGTAACTGATGCGGTTATGGCCTTAATTTCTCTCGGTTATGGACGATCTGTAGCCGAAAAAGCGGTAGGCGAAGCGGTAAAAAGGGTGCAGGCTATAGACAATATTGAAGCGCTTATAAGGGAAGCACTCAAGTATAAAACCTAACAAGGCAAAACCTCAGACGATGAAAGAGGTTGCAGCAAAATGGGGTGATGGAGCAATGGAGTAATGGATTGTTATAGAAAAAACTTCATTACTCCAACACTCCATTACTCCATATATATTAAAGATTTAGAATGGCATGAAAACTTACGAAAAGAAGCAACAAATGCAAGGCTAAAGCCTCGCCCTACATTTCTCTTCCGACTCGTTCGGGTTAGGATTATAATATGTTAAAAGAGGATATTTTATCTTCTACTTCAATAATCGAAGATAGAAATCTAGATTGTACATTGAGACCAAAACGGTTCGGCGATTTCATAGGACAGAACCGTATAAAAGAAAATCTCCTTATTTATATCGAAGCTGCAAAAAAAAGGGGGGAGCCGCTCGACCACATTTTATTCTCCGGTCCTCCCGGCCTTGGAAAAACAACGCTATCACAAATTATTGCCAACGAAGTTAACACTACTATTAAAACTACTTCAGGACCTATCCTGGATAAACCGATAGACCTTGCCGGTATCCTGACCAACTTACAACATGGGGATATCCTTTTTATTGATGAAATCCACCGGCTGAATACAACAGTTGAAGAATACTTATATTCAGCAATGGAAGATTTTTCTATAGACATCATCATCGATCAAGGACCTAAAGCAAGATCGGTTAAGATTAAATTGCCGAAATTTACACTCGTTGGCTCAACTACCCGTGAAGGATTACTTACCGCCCCTCTTCGCTCACGTTTCGGCGTACTGGAGAAGCTGGAGTTTTATCCCTGGAACGACCTCTATCAGATCGTATGCAATTCTGCCCGTATACTTTCGGTTCAAATTGACGAAAAAGGTGCTGAAATTATTGCAAAAAGGTCACGTGGTACGCCGAGGATAGCAAATAGGTTTTTAAGGCGTATTCGTGATGTTGCCCAGGTACGCGGGAATGACGTTATTAACGAAGAAGTATCAAGAATGGGCCTGGAAATGCTTGGTGTAGATGAAAACGGGCTGGGAGACATGGATCGCAAAATCTTAGAAACAGTCATCCGGTATAACGGAGGGCCTATAGGTTTGAAAACTATTGCAGTTTCCGTAGGTGAAGAAGAAGATACCATCGAAGAGGTGTACGAGTCGTTTCTGATTCAAAAAGGGTACCTGGATAAAACACCCCGGGGAAGGATTGCCACGAAACTGGCATATGAACACCTTGGATATAATACGGAAACAGGACTCCAAAAGAGGCTGTTTTAAAATCTCTCAAGCTCATGGGGTTTCATAATGGATCTGCTGTTACATATTTGTTGTGCATGTTGTTTATGTGCGCCGTTAAAGGAACTGAGAAGAGAAGGTTTCAGGGTAACGGGAATTTTTTATAATCCAAATATACACCCACTCCTTGAATTCAGAAAGAGAATGAAGGCATTACGTGTATTTCAGGAAAGTGATAACATTCCGGTAATTTACTGCGAAGATTATGGCCTGAGAGAGTATTTGAAAAAAGTAAATTACGAAGGAGACGATCGCTGTTTTGATTGTTATGCCATGAGACTGAGGTATGTTGTAAACTATGCAAAGGAAAACAAGTTTAATGCTTTTACATCTACCATGCTATTTAGTATATATCAAAATCATGAGCAGCTGAAAATGATTTCAGAAAACTTGTCAAAAGAATACGGAATGGATTTTATTTACCGGGATTATCGCCATTTATCTGACTGCAGTCACGAAATAGCCAGGAAAAAAATGATTTATAGACAGGGATATTGTGGTTGTATATTCAGCGAATATGAGAGATATAAAGATACTACACGGGAGTTGTATAAAGGAAATGTGCCAGGCAATATAAAGCCTCGGACCGATAAAATGGATAATAAGCAGTCAGCAATCAACTATCAGCGGTCATCTTGCAACTCTTGTCAATAGCTTATAGATGACTGCTGACTGCCTATACAATTATGATCACTTTTCCATGGTTGGTTCAATCTTGTAGATTGAACCATTCGTTTAGCATTGGCTTGTACGTTTTGGTTTACTCCAGGCACATGAAACATGCTAAACGTTTCGGTTCAATCGTGGACGATTGAACCAACTCCGAGGGCATTAAAAAACTTTACAAAGGTGTGATTGTTTTGGATAGATAGGGAAAAATTTTTCTTATACCTTACGTTAAATGTAATTGATCTGTCTAGATATGTGTTGAGGTTAAATACATATACTAACTTTTCCATCAATAACTATCGATATCGGATAGTATGATTAAAGTCTTATTCTTTATGGTTGCTGTAATATTACCAACTATATCAGCAGGGGTACCTCTTTCATGCCAGAGAAGTACTACATGGGTTCAAGATGGAATACACGATTACGGTACAATCCTGGATAAGACACCTGTCATACGTATTCTTCTCATAAAAGATGCACGGGAAGTTCAGCTAACGATTCATGGTTCTTATCAAATTACCGGCAGTTTAACGAATATAATAGATCAGGGGCAAGGATTACAAAAATCGAAAATATCGATAGCAAATGGTGGTATCAATATAGGAAATAATCATTATGGTAACAGCGAATTAAGAATTACAGGTATTCAGGATGGTGAGATCGAATTAAATAATGTACGATACCGGGGTGAAATCAGAATATTACAGCAGCTGGATAATAAATTTTTAATAATCGGGGAACTGGATCTTGAGAGTTTTATAGCTTCTGTTATTGGCAGTGAAATGCCTCTGTCGTGGAATGAGGAAGCCCTTAAGGCACAAGCAGTAACAGCAAGAACATACGCAGTGTATAAGAAAAAGATGAGACGGGGCGAGGCATACCATTTAGATAAACTGGAACTTGCTTATCGGGGTGCATTGGCCGAAACCCCACAAACTATCAGGATTGCACGGGAGACAAAGGGAATAATTATGGTGTACAACTGGAACGTCTTCCCTTCCTATTTTCACAGTACATGCGGCGGACATACGGAAGACATGAATCATATATTCGGGAAAAGTAGTATACCGCCTTTAAGCGGAGTAGAGTGTAACTATTGCAATAACTCAAAATATGCCAGCTGGAACACAAATATTAGCAAGGCAGAAATAGAAAAAAAACTGCGAGATGCAAATGTTTATGTCTCAAATATCCATACAGTTAATATTATGGATCCTGGAAACGGGAATCATGGTTCTAAGGTTGAAATTACCTCCAGGAGTGGAAGTAAAGAGATGAATGCGAATGAATTCCGGCTCCTGATTGGTCCAAATTATCTGTACAGCACGGCCTTCCGTTCTCAGGATAATGGAAAAAGCATTACTTTTTCAGGAAGGGGTTGGGGGCATGGTGTAGGGATGTGTCAGTATGGTGCCCGGACTATGGCTGAAAATGGTTCCCGGTGGACTGCTATTTTAAAATATTATTATCCAAAGATAGAATTAGTCCGGATATACTAATGCCTAACCCGAATTAATCGGAAGAGACAATTTTTTAGACGACAGACGACGGACGAAATAACGAGTGACGTCCGTCGCCAATTTTTGACGAAAAATGTCAAAATTATTTTTGGAAGACACCAACCAGAGTGAACCGGAAGAGTAACTAAATGGGATTTACGATTTTAGATTTACGATTTGGGATTTGGGATTTAAAAAATCGTAAATCTTATGGTTGGTTCAATCTTGTAGATTGAACCATTCGTTTAGCATGGGCCTGTACGTTTTGGTTTGCTCCAGGCGTATGAGACATGCTAAACGTTTCGGTTCAATCGTGAACGATTGAACCAACTCCGAGATTTACGATTTGGGATTTGGGATTTAAAAAATCGTAAATCTAAAATCGTAAATTCTTACCGGACCAGAGGTGTTATTGGATTTCAAAATTACTGCGGTTGATAAACAGACAAAAGCACGGTGTGGCATACTTCGGTTAGCGGGCCGGAATATACCTACTCCTGTCTTTATGCCTGTAGGTACACAGGGAACTGTTAAGGCTTTAACACCAGAGCAGCTAAAGAAGACCAATACAAATATTATTTTATGTAACGCATATCATCTCTGCCTGAGACCCGGTGAAGAAATTATTAAACAGTTTGGATGTCTCCATAAATTTATGGGATGGGATGGTGCAATTATTACTGATAGTGGAGGGTATCAGATATTTTCTCTTGCGGGGTTGACAAAGGTTTCTGCTAACGGGGTAGAGTTTCAGTCACCTGTCGATGGAACAAAGCTTTTTTTTACACCCGAAAAAATGATGCAAATACAGAATGACATTGGGGCAGATATTATTATGGCATTTGATGAGTGCGTTCCATATCCCAGTGAGCAGGACAGGGCGAGTGTGGCCGTAAAAAGAACACTTGATTGGGCTGAACTTTGCATACAGGCACACAAAAATGAGCAGCAAGCGCTCTTTGGTATTGTCCAGGGGAGTGTATTTAAGGAGATTCGCATTGAATGTGCGAAAAGGCTTGTAGAAATGGATTTCAGAGGATATGCGGTTGGAGGGCTGAGTGTTGGAGAAGGAACACTTTTGATGAATGAGGTACTCGATTATACTGTAGATTATTTACCGGAGGATAAGCCAAGGTATCTGATGGGTGTCGGATTTCCGGAGGATATCCTCAATGCCGTAGAACGGGGAATCGATATGCTTGACTGCGTCGTCCCCACAAGGAACGGAAGGAACGGATGCGCCTTTACCAGTACAGGTAAGGTAAAAATACTGAACAGCCAGTATAAAGAAGACAAGAGACCTCTTGATGAAATGTGTGGTTGCTATACCTGCCGGAATTTTACCAGGGCATATTTGCGACATCTCTTCGTGGCAAAGGAGATACTGGGATTGACCTTGATGTCCCTGCACAATATATACTATTTCCAGAATTTGATGGAGCAGGTAAGAGACGCTGTTGCAGCGGGTAAATTCAAAGATTTTAAGGTTGATTTTTTATCAAAACAGTTAGAATGATTTTAGGGTAATTTTTTAACACCATTAGGAGGAATAGAATGCTTTTTTTATTAGAAGCAGCCGGAAAGCCGTCATCACCAGGTGGTATGTTGTCAATGCTACTTCCTTTTATACTGATGTTCGTTGTAATGTACTTTCTAATATTGAGACCGCAGAAAAGGAAAGAGAGAGAACGGAAGGAACTTTTATCAAGGGTTAAAAAGAACGACAGGGTGGTAACAGCCGGTGGAATTCATGGAACTGTGACATCTCTCAGAGAAAATGAGGTTATTCTCCGCGTGGATGATTCCAAGGATGTAAGGATTAAAGTTGATAGAAGCTCAATCGTTACCGTGCTGGAAGTTTATCACGATGATACGGAAGAGCAAAAAGAAATTACAAAAGAAAGTAAGGAAATAAGGTAAATTTTATCGTCCATATTGTATAGAATAAATATTTTGTTATAAGTTAAAACAACGGAAAGGGAGTCTGTTGAGGAGAAAGAAATGTCAAAAAATTTAAGGTGGAAAATTCCTCTTATTGTGATAGTTATTGCCATTGGCTTAATGGTCTTATATCCACCGGCAGAAAAAGTCATAAAAAAGGAACGTGTTAAAGAGATCGATGGCAAAGTTGTAGAACGTACTCCATTGGAAAAATCCTGGACGCGGCTTTTTATAACAAACCCAACTGTACGTGAAACAATTATTGACGAAGAATACAAGGATGGTCAGAGGATACAAAACAAGGTCGTTGAATATGTATCAAAAGGGAAAGTTAAACTTGGATTAGACCTCAAAGGCGGTTCCGAGCTGCTCTATAAAGTAAGGGTAAACGAAGGCGAAGACTATCCGGGTATCACAAAAGAAATTATTGAAGTATTGAAAAAGAGGATTGATCCACAGGGTGTTATAGAATACAGGATTCAGGAACAGGGCAGCCACCGGATACTCATTCAGGTTCCCGGGGCAACAAGAGCAGAAGTAGAAGGACTGAAAAACCGGATTACACGCCTTGGTAAGCTTGAATTCAGGTTAGGGGCAAGTACCGACAGCCCTGAATACAAAGAAGCTGCGGAGGGAAAACAAGTTCCGGGTTATTATAAACACTGGATACGGAAAAAAAAGGGTGAGGAAGGAGAGCCAGATAAATGGTTCCTTGTACAGAATAAAGTAGCAATTTCCGGAGAACACTTATCAAGGATATATGCCGACCGTAAAGGTATCGAACCCGTCGTTGGTTTCGAGTTTGATGCAATAGGGAAATCAAAATTCGGACAACTCACGGAACGCAATATCGGCAAACCATTGGCAATTATCCTGGATGGAACCCTGTACTCCGCACCTGTTATCCGTGATCGCATCCCCGGAAAGGGTATTATAGAAGGAAGCTTCACACAGGACGAAGTCAACGAACTTATTGCTATCATGCGGGCCGGAAGTCTTCCTGCCGATCTGGAACTCGAAATGGAAACAATGGTTGGACCAAGCCTGGGACGGGATTCGATTTCAAGGGGATTATTAGCCGGTGCTATAGGGGGCATATTTGCCGTCCTTTTCATCGGCATTTATTATATGGGAGTGGGATGGGTCGCCAATTTTGCAAACGCATTAAATATCTTTTTAATTGTCGGGGCGATGGCACTGCTTAACGCCACCATGACGCTTCCCGGTATCGCCGGTCTGGTACTTATGATCGGTATGGGAATTGATGCCAATGTGCTGATCTTTGAGAGAATTCGAGAAGAGAGGGCAAAGGGAAAGCCCGTCCGTGCTGCTGTAAAATCCGGCTATGAAAGGGCATTTTCTGCTATCTTTGATTCCAATGTCACTACCTTAATTACAGGAGTAATACTCGCCGCAGTAGGAACCGGGCCTGTAAAGGGTTTTGCATGGACGTTAATTCTGGGTTTGATTATCAATCTCTTTACAGCCATTTTTGTAACGAGAGTCATTTATGAATTGTTTTTGGATTTAAACTGGATCAAAAACTTTTCTATGCTTAAGCTGATCGGTATACCACGCATTAAATTTATTAATTATCGTTTTGTCGTTGCCATTATTTCAGTGGTATGTATTATTGGTGGACTGACGGTATTTGTCCTTCGTGGGAATAAAAAATATGATATCGATTTTACCGGTGGAACGCTTGTTCATCTACATCTAAAAGATCCAATTCAGGCAGGATCCGTAAGAACTGCATTAAATGATATAGACTATGGAGAGGCGGAGGTACAGAGCATATGGTCTGGTGAAAAATTAACCCAATTTGTATCTGCCGCAACTGAATTTGGTATCAGGATAAAAGAACTCGATGATGAAAAGGTACAGGAAAAAATAACAGAAGACATAAAGGGTGTTCTGAATCAAACAGGTTTGTTTGCAGGTATTGACTTTATTAAACCTACGCTCTTTAATCTCAAACTGCAAAAACCAACGGACGAGGCAGTTGTACAGAGAAACTTGCGATATGCAGGTTACAGCGAAGAGGATGTTGTATCAATAACACCTGTTAATCAGCCTACAGACGAGTATTTGATAAATTTAGCAGGTTTAGAGGATGAAAAAAAGAGTCAGCAATTAATAAGTTCACTTACAGATGGATTGAAGAATAATCTTGTGTACCGGGATGTCAAGATGGAGCTGGGCGATATTGTTGAATCACTGCAAACACAGGATATTGATATGCAGATTTCTCAGCCTTTTATGAATGCTGAAGTGAGTGAGCCGGTAGATCCCCTTATCCTGAATCAGGAATTAAGGATGCAAGGGTTCAATAATGTTTCTGTAGTTCCGCAGTCAAAAGTATCCGAGTCGGTACGTACACGGAAACTAAAAATCGAAGGACCAAGAACTGCTTTGCAGAATATTAAACAGAATGCGAAACAAACAATCTCTATCCCTGATATCTCCACATCCGATAATAATGCTGTTAAGATAGCATTGAAAGAGAAAATTACCAAGGATGAGTTTGTATCCATGGTTGAAAGGATAAGGACCGTGGGGAGTGCCGTAAAAAATATTTATGCATTGAATGCCCCGGCACAGTTGTTTACAATTCATGTCCAACCCTTAAGTGCGGGAAAAGTACAGGAAAAGATTAAGGATGATGTTACTGCCAGGTTTAAGGATAACTTATACAAAGAAAAAATAGATATCTCTATTGAATTGGTTCAGGATGTTTCCGGAAGTGACACAAGTGGCGGAGAGCAACTGGCTGCTGGCTCACAATTGGATAAGGAAAATGGATCTGATCAGGCAAAATTCCGCATGACATTATCGAAACCTTTGAAAAAGGAGACTATTGAAGAAGCATTGGCTTCAGCAGGATATCCCGATGTACTTGAAAAAGACCTTGAAGCAGGACTTGAATACCAGACAGTTAATATTACTCTCAATGCCCTGCAAGATGTAAACGGTCTGGAACAGACTATGAAAGGCGCATTTGAAATAGTCAATCCATTTAAGAGAATTGTAAGTATTGGTTCAACGGTTGCGGGAGAGATAAAAAGCAGGGCCATCTTAGGCGTTATTTTCTCATGTATTGCAACGATATTTTATGTATGGTTCCGTTTCGGAAACTTCCAGTTTGGTGCATCGGCAATTGTTGCTGTAATCCATGATATCCTGATCACCCTGGGCGCCGTTGCAATAGCCGACCATTTCTTTGGAAATATGAAAATAGACAGCGCCATGGTAGCAGCATTTCTCACAGTAGTGGGATACTCTCTTAATGATACTATTGTGGTATTTGACAGGATTAGAGAGAATATGAGCGGACGTGGTAAGATATTAACTCCACAGTTGGTGAATGAGAGTATCAACCAAACCCTGAGCCGGACGCTCTTAACAGGTATTACAACCATTGGTGTACTCTGTGCCTTATTTTTCCTTGGTGGAGCAGAGATTCACGGGTTTGCATTTGTTATGCTGGTAGGAATCCTTGTAGGTACCTACTCTACAATATTTATTGCATGCCCTATGCTGCTGAGGTGGAAAAGACTTTCTCCTGAAAGCCAGGTACTGCCGCGAAAAAGTTATCCGGTTCAGGAAAAGGAGGCTGTTCAGAGGCGGGAAACTGCAGGCAGGAAGGTTTAAAAATTTTATAAGTTATTTGTCTTTACAAATGAGTCAGGTTTTAGAAGTAACCAGGATTGTATAAGATAAGTAGTCAGCGATCAGCCTTCAGCTTATAACTAATTGCTTCCCGGCGGGTTCAGGTTTGCAACCTGAACCCATGATTTTATACAGATAACGGCGCTGTGAGCAATTGAAGACATGATGGGCAATATAAAACATGGGGTTCAAGTTACAAACTTGAACCCGCCTGGGATACTACATTTTTGTATTTTATCTTTATTATTTTATCTTTTAGCAGCAGTAGGTGGGCAATGCCCACCCTACATTTAAGTCCAATTGCTGATAGCTGACTGCTGACAACTTATAGCTTTTTATCAGTCTGAGGCTTCGCCTCACTAGAATTAATCAGGGAAGAAATCATGTAATTTGGGTCTGTCATTCTTACAATTAGAAACCTTCGAAAGGGACAAAACAATGAAAAGAGATGTACAGGTCGGCGTAGTTTTAGGGGTGATTATTCTGGCAATTATTGGCGTCTTCTTAAGCACAAGAACTGCTGTTAAAGAACCTAACATTCCTATCCCTGAAATCGAAGATGAATACCCGCAAGTAGGCGTGCTGGATGCCAGTAAATTACAACAGAACCCTCCTGGTGAACCTCAAGAACCTTCTAAAGAAGTAACGACTGTTGCACAAAATACAGTAAAAATAGGACAGTCTGTTACAACAAAAGATAAAACTACGACACAATTGACTGTGGCAGAAGATAATGTAGTTGAAGGAGAATGGAAAAAGGCAAAAGATATAGTTGTGAACGATAAAAAAACACCAACAACTCCGGACAACGATGACTGGAAGAGTATCTCCCCCAATGATGCGGAAAAATATAATTCAAAATTCCAGATACATACGGTGCAATATAGAGACGATCTTCATAAAATAGCAAAAAAATATTATGGAGATGTATCAAAATGGATACTTATCTTCAATGCAAATAAAGACAAAATCCACGACCGCAACAGCCTTAAAATAGGTACAGATCTTGTTATACCTGTCGTTTCTGAAGGGGATAACGTACTGCAGAGATCAAAAACAGAAATAACTACCCCTGCGCTTTCTCAGGTAATCGAGGTAGAAGATGCAGCGCCAAATATAAAAAAGCACGTAGTACAAAAGGGTGACACACTTTATAAAATAGCTTTAAAGTATTACAATGACGGTACTAAGTGGAACAAGATATTAGACAAGAACAGGAATATTTTAAAAAATCAAAATTCACTGAGACAAGGACAAGAACTGAGTATCCCGGACCTCTAACCCGAACGAGTCGGAAGAGTTCTACGATGGAAATTTACGATTTTAGATTTACGAATTACGATTTTTTTAAATCTCAAATCGTAATTCGTAAATCGTAAATTTTTGCTAAAAGTGTCAAAATAATTTTAGGAAGGTACCAATGTCCTATGTAAGGAGTAAACAATGAAAATAAAAAGTATTTTCCCGATTAGCGCCTCCATATTTTTTTATTTACCAATAGTTATATCTGTTATATGTAGTACATTAATCTCTGCCAGCTACGCCCAAAGCACAACGGGTGATTTCCCCATGTACAGGTATAGTTTACAAAGGACGGGGCGTGTACCCTTTGCAGGACCCTCTCTCAATAATGTAAAGTGGGGTATTTCCAGTGCCGGGGAAGTATGGTCGTCTCCTGCGGTAAATGGAGAAGGTGTTGTTTTTGTAGGCAGTACAGACGGACATCTATTGGCAATAACACCAAAAGGCAAAGTGATGTGGGCATTTAAGGCCACTGATGAAGTATTTACCTCTCCAGCAATTGGAAAAGATGGTGTTATCTATTTCGGTTCAGTTGATGGAAAAGTTTTTGCAGTCGAAGCTAATGGAAAGCTTAAATGGAAATTTCAGGCCAAAGGGGCTATTCACTCTTCACCTGCAGTTGATGATAAAGACAACGTGTATGTCAGTTCCTACGATGGAAGACTTTACGCTATTGGCAGTAACGGGCGACTCTTATGGAGTCACGAGACCGGGGCACCGATTATGACATCTTCACCTGCTGTAGGACAGGATGGTACTATTTATATCGGTTCCTGGGATGAGTATTTATATGCCTTAAACCCGGACGGGAGCCTAAAGTGGCGCTTCAAAACAGAGGCCAAGATAGATGCTACTCCTGCCGTTGGTGAAGGCGCTGTCTATATCGCCGATATGAGTGGAAAACTATATGCCGTTAATACAGACGGAACATTAAAATGGGGATTTGATTTAGGCAGCAGGACACACTCTTCTCCCGCTGTTGATGTTGATCAGACAGTATATATAGGGACACAAGACGGCTATCTTTATGCAGTAAAAAAAGATGGTGCCTTAAAATGGAAATTTAAGGCTGGAAATTCGATTACAGCATCACCTACAATCGATGCAAACGGTGTTATTTATATAGGCTCGTGGGATGGTAAGCTTTATGCTATTAATAATGATAGTTCCCTCAAATGGAGTACAACGATTGGTGAGCCTTTAATATCTTCTCCGGCAATTGACTCAAAGAGCACACTGTACATTGGCTGTGTGGATTGGAAAATTTATGCATTCGGTGAGTAAATCAATTGTAAAATCTTTTTTACTTAACAACTGCATTTCGTTATAATCTTTTAGATACAATGGTGGATTAACTTCGTATAATCCACCCTGCCTATGATTGTGTAGTGACTTGAAGTAAAATTATATAGACATAACATATGGTTTGCTAACCAAACCTTTGCAGGAGATGTTGTAACATGATTGGTATATCAAAATTGTATTGCGGTACTGTAGAACCCTCTGATGCGTTACGATATGGTAGAGAATCTAAGAAACTACCATCACATTTATTACAATTCTCTCAAGACAAAAAACCCGTTGTAGTGTGGAATGTAGGTCAGCGTTGCAATTTAAAATGCATCCATTGCTATTCTCAATCAAAAGATATTGAATATCCTAACGAACTATCTACACAAGATGCAAAGGTCATGTTGGATGACCTTGCAGATTACGGAGCGCCTGTGATCCTTTTTTCAGGCGGAGAGCCTCTTATGAGACCCGACCTCCTCGAACTGATTGGTTATGCTAAAGAAAAGGGGTTACGGGCGGTTATCAGTACAAATGGCACACTCATTACAAAAGAAAAGGCGAATGAGTTAAAAAAATTCGGGCTTTCGTATGTAGGAATAAGTCTCGATGGTCTTAAAGAAACGAATGATCGTTTCCGGGGTATTCCCGGTGCGTTTGATGCAGCTTTAGAAGGTATACGGAATTGTATGTCTGCAGGCATCAAGGTAGGCCTTCGTTTCACAATTAACAAAAGAAACGCACACGATATCCCCGGTATCTTCCGGCTTATTGAGAAAGAGAATATTCCAAGGGTATGTTTCTATCACCTCGTTTATTCAGGCAGAGGTTCCAATTTAATAGAAGAAGATCTCTCCCACAAGGAGACCCGGGAGGTTGTTGATCTTATTATGAATAAGACAAGAGAATCGCATGACAGAGGAAGAAAAATAGAAGTACTCACGGTAGACAATCATGCTGACGGGCCATATGTATACCTGCGTCTCTTGAAGGAAAATCCCAAAAGGGCGAAAGAAGTACTTGAACTTCTCCAGTGGAATGAGGGAAATAGTTCCGGTAAGGGACTTGCCTGTATTAGTTGGGACGGCGAAGTACATGCGGATCAGTTCTGGAGGCAATATTCTTTCGGGAATGTAAGGAAGAGGAAGTTTAGCGAGATTTGGGAAGATACTTCTAACGAGTTAATGGCCAGACTAAAGAATAAAAATCCATATATCAAGGGACGCTGTTCAAAGTGCAGGTGGCTTAATATCTGCAGTGGAAATTTCAGGGCAAGGGCAGAGGCATACTATGGCGATATGTGGGAGCACGACCCTGCTTGTTATCTTACTGACGAGGAAATAGGTCTTAAGCCTGAAACTCACAAAAAAAGCAGAGAAAAGGTAGCTATTTAACTGTATTGGAATTTCAATCCTGGTAGGGGCTGAAGATTTTCAGTCCCTGCGTTGAAATGTTTTATCAAAAAAGTCGCTGAAGGCCTAATTTGACGCTTAGGAGATTCAAAGTTTCAGAGTTGGTTCAATCGTCCACGATTGAACCGAAACGTTTAGCATGTCTTATACGTCTGGAGTAAACCAAAACACACAGATACATGCTAAACGCATGGTTCAATCTACAAGATTGAACCAACCATAGCCATAGTTACTGCCAAAGGCAGCCTAACTCGTTTTTTAAATACCATTTTAAACTCCGATCTTTCTTTACCCCCTCCTTCGTACCCTTTATTAAGTGATTAATACACTTTCAGCTCAATATATGGCTGCTACTTTGGATGTTCAGGATACCCAAGCAGATAGGTAATTGTAATAATTTTCCCTTTAGGAGAAGCAATCTTTCCTATTTCCCATATATAGCCTTTACTGTTAATAGAATTAACTAACCCTTTGAGTTCCCGGGGTGAATACGTTCTCAAGTAAGAAACAATGCTATCCCATGCAGTAGCTAAAGGTATAATCGGAATAACGTATGTCCAAAAGATTCTGGAGAAGGTAATAGGCTTCATTAATGGTGTCGTTAAGAAAATAGTTAATGGCGTAATAATAGGAGTGAGAAGCAAATTTTGTAAGCGTTTTCCTGTGAACTCAAAAACACCGATAGCTGCTTCCTGATCAACTGCGTTTTGTAATATAGCCTTTGCGAGATTGGGTTCAAAATGGTGAAAACCGGTAAAAATGGTTCTAATTCCCTTAAAACCTGTAATTAAAATTCATAGCTACTATGTGTACAATATGGTCGTAATGACCATCAATAGGACCCTGCACGGTGTCTCCTACAGGATTATCTATTTTTATGTCTTCGTAAAATACAACCCCATAAGCAAAATCAATCCATTTGTTCAAATTTTTTCCCCAACTATATCCGATACCTGCAAATAATGAGTGCCTGCTACTTTGAGGAACCGAGGGTTCAAAGGTTTCACCTGGAACCGGGGACTCATGGAAGGCATAACCCCCTCTCATTCTTATAGTTTCGTTGAACTTGTATTCACCACCAAGAGCAAAACCCAGGGTATTATGCCATTTTCTAACATCCTCCTTGCTTGACTCTAACAAAGGGTTTGTTGGCCTGAAATGTGATTTAAGAATATCAAACCTGGACCAGTTTGTCCATTGAACGTCTGCTTCTATACTCCATAGACTTTTATGTCTGTACGCATAACCAAATGAAAGCATTTCCGGTAGTGTAACGGTTGTTGAAGTTTTTGAGACAAATTTATGAGAACCAAACAACGATGCGGATGCACCGCTCAGGTTGGAAAGTCTCAACTTACCTTCAAAATCTATATCTGCCTTACTTCGGAATGAAATCCCGATACTATGGCGCGGATTAATCTTATATAGTACACCGACATTATATCCAAAAGCATCTCCATGCATATCAAGATCCTGGATTGCTTCAGGAGTATCATAGTTTAGAGGAAAACCTGTTAAGACCGAGTTAATTAGACCTGTATTTACATGTTTTCCCAGTTCAACATCTGCATAATAATAGCTAAACCCTGCACCGAAAGAAAGAAAAGAAAATGGTTTAAAAGTAAGAGTTGGGTTTACATTAATGACTTTCAGGCTAAAATCTGTAACTACAAATCTGGAAAATCCATCATCATCCCATTCACCATCGAGACCATAAGGGGCCGTTACTCCAATACCTGCCGCCAATTTATTTTTAACAATCGGACTTGCAAAGTATACATTCGGAACAATATTTATTGTTTCCATTTCTTCACTAATATCGGTATTGTGATACTCTACTGATGAAAAGAGGACACTTGCACCGGAAGAGACCTCCGGTCTCTCAAGCTGCGTAAGCCCGGCCGGATTAAATCCGATGGCAGATGCATCATCTGCACGTGCTGCAAAGGCATTCCCCTGAGCGAGTGCTGAAGCTCCTAAGACAGGATTATGTAACCCCGATGCTATTTGTGCAAATGCATTTGTTCCTTTAAAAAAGAATAAGAGGAAAAAGATGAATATGTGTGGTACTACTGACCGTTTGAGCATAAGTAATAGTAGGGGTGAAGCATTTGCTATAAATTGGAATAAATACGTTAAGGTTGGTTCAATCTTGCAGATTGAACCATTCATTTAGCATAGGCCTGTACGTTTTGGTTTATTCCAGGCACATGAAACATGCCAAACGTTCCGGTTCAATCGTGGACGATTGAACCAACTCTAAATACCATTCGTTTAATTTTTGAAATTCCTAAGCATTTAAATTAGGCCTTCCGCGATTTTTATGCCACCCTGAAAGCCGCTAAATAAAATGAAAATTCCTATACAATTAAAGTATTACACGCAGCCAAAATTCACGGATCATTTTTATTTTAAAATTCTTCAAATGGTTCATCACCCTTATTAATTTTATAATATTCATCAATAGAAATAAGAACTTTCTCTGTCAAGGTAGGTATAAACTGAACATTTATTCTTTCTGTGATAATTTCAATTGCACTTTGGTGGGAATATTTTTTGCGATAGTGCCTGTCAGTAGTTAAGGCATCATAGGCATCCACAACAGAAAGAACGGCGGCCTCTTGAGGAATTTCGGATCCTTTGAGTCCATCCGGATAACCAGTACCGTCATACCACTCGTGATGGTGACGTACGACAGGCAAACATTCTTTTAAAAAATTGATAGGTTCAAGAATTTTATAGCCAATTTCAGGATGACGCTTCATTAAAAGAAATTCTTCTTCGGTAAGATTGCCTGGCTTTGTTAGTACATTATCGTTTATACCTATTTTTCCTATATCATGTAAAAATGCTCCGTATCGGAAGACTTCAATTTTTGATTGGCTCATGCCGAGGTCTCTTGCAACAAAGGCGAACAGTTGAGATACCCTTTTTGAATGACCTGCCGTGTATGAATCTTTTGCGTCTACTGCAAGCAAGAGTGCTTCAGTGGTCGAAAAAAAATTTTTACGAACTGCTTTTCTCAGGTTATAGATAAGCCGGTCTTTTTCCGATAATTCCGCATAATGTTGCAAAGCCCTCTCTACTGTTGTAAGTATTTCCGAAGGCTCAAAAGGCTTCACTATATAATCAAAGGCACCATTTCTTAATGCCGTAATCGCAGTTTGTGAAGAGGGAAAAGCTGTAATGATGATTATTGGAATTGAAGGGTCGGTAGATTGCATCATTTTAAGAAAATCAAGTCCATTCGATTTTGGCATTCTTATATCCAAGAAGATTATCATTGGACTGCACTCCTTCAGTACGTTAACAGCCTCCTCGGTATTTGACGCAGTTGAGATGGAATACCTATCTTTAAGAATCATTTTTAATGATTCCCTTACACCAAAATCGTCGTCTACTACTAGTATATTTGACGATGTGATTTTTTGTTCCATATGATAGTCCCTCTGTTTATAAATTTCACATTTTCTCATACCAGTTTCCTAAATGAAATGAAGCAGTAACCAAAAATGGAGTAATGAAAATTTGTTAAGGGCGGAACTCTTCTGTATTTTATCTGTCTGCATCGTATCTTGGTGCAGAAAGGAAAGTGGCATAACAAAAATACCATAACTCCACAATACCATTGGCCTATTTTTCCTGATAAAGGGTGAAAAATTATTTTGAGAAGCCTTGAAAAAATAATATATTTTGCCGATAAAAACAATAAAAATTTAATTTTTATATCAATTAAACAAGTTTCTTTGCGTTTAAGATAATTGGGATATAATAAAACACTCATTATTGACAATATTGAACATTATAGGTATTATACTTCATACCTATACCATTCACCTGCTTATATAGTAAGCGTGATTATTTTTATAATAATTGGGGAGAGGGGGTCTGCCGATGCATTCATTTCTGGTGATCTCAAATGATAATTCAATTCACAACTTCCTCAAAAAGTCTCTTAATAAAAATTGCATAATCCATACCGCAAAAACATTCGAAGAAGCACTGCAGATATTTCTTAGAAAAGATATTGATGTGGCTTTCCTGGATGTTATTCTACGTGACGACGGGGCAAATAAGCTCATAGAAAATCTCCGGCAAATAGAAATTGACCCGACAATTATTGCAATAGTCCCGGCAGCCCAGCCGGTATTGTCCGAAGAGGCACTAAGGGTAAAACCTTATGAGCTTCTTGAAAAGCCTCTGAGAAAAGAGACAATACAACAAGCTTTAGAAAGGGCATTAGAAAGACAAGAATTAAAACGCGAATTAAATTTTACTCAATTGCAGGTAAAAAGCTTAAAGCCGGTAAGTAAAGATAATTGGCTGTCCGATGAATTGATTTCTTATAAACAGGCGGGAACAAGTGATATCCGCCTTACCTATAAGGAAGTATTTCAGAAGTTTTCGAAGGCATTGACACATGTATATGACCTTGAAAAGCTTATTGACCTTACTGTTGAAGCCTTAGCCGAGATATTCAGGGTAGGAAGGATAGTATTTATATTAATAAACAGGGAGGAGGGTATAAGCAGGCCTTATCGTTGTCTTGGCCTAGACCAACGGGAGCTTCGCGATATCTGCTTCTTAAACGATTACGGTATTATGTTATGGTTAACGAAGAATCATCAGATACTAAGTAAAGACGTTATAGACAGGGAAATCGCTTCGGGGAAACTGACAGGGCGTGATGCTATAAGAATACAGAGGGAAATGAACCTTTTACAGGCTCAACTGTATATACCAATCTTTGCCAAGGGAAGCATTATCAGCGTTATTGCCTTAGGAAACAAAATTACCGGAAAGGCTTATTTTGATGAGGATATTGAATTATTATCCATGTTGGCCGGATACATAGGTATGGCGGTAGAAAATGCATTTCTTTACCAGGAAATAAACCTAAGGAAGGTTCATAATGAGAATGTTCTTGAAAATATTCCCTGTGGTGTAATTGCCATAAACGATGATTGCAAGGTTGATACTTTTAATAAAAGCGCCTCAAAGATGTTAAATATTCCCTCACACGAAGTGCTTGGAAAGAATGTTAAACATATTGGTTCTGTATTTGCCGATATTATTTTAAGGACTTTGAAAGATAAAAAAACTTACAGGATGTGTGAAGTCAATGATCCGGTAACTCATTCTACATACGCTATAAGTACCTCCTTACTGGTAGACAGCGGCAAGGAACTTGGCGCAATCATGGTATTATCCGATTTAAATGAGATTAAAAAATTAGAGTTAAAGGTAAAAGATCTGGAGAAAAAGGCGTTCTTCAGTATGTTGAGCAATAATATGGCCCATTATGTTAAAAACCATCTGGTTGCTGTTAAGACTTTTATGGATTTATTTCCGGAAAAACTGAAAGATAAAGAGTTTGTAGAGCAATTTTCCCATGTGGCGCGGAGGGAAGTAGGAAACCTTGACCTTATGACAAAAAAGCTGACAACCCTGGGAGAAAATAAGGGCCTTATAAGAAAAAAAGTGGATATCAAATTACTTTTAGATCAGGTACTGGATTCACATAGGGATAAGATAACAGAATTCAGCATCAAATTATTGAAAAAATATTCAGAAGACCCCGCAGCCATACATGGGGATTGTGAAAAACTGGAAGAGGTATTTTCAAATCTGATACTCAATGCAGTAGAGGCTATGCCCGGAGGTGGAACCCTGACTGTCGAGGTTTCTAACATATTACTGGATGAAAAGAAACTTTTTGGAACATATAGTTTTCTTAATAACGGGGGGATTCATAGCAGATATAACGGCACCAGTGCACTGAAAAGTTTACCATTGAAGTATATTGAAGTAATAATACAGGACACGGGAGCCGGTATTCCTCAGGATGACATCAAAAACATCTTCCTCCCGTTCTTCACTACAAAGCCTCATAATATCGGACTTGGACTTTCAATATCTAAGAGAATAGTTGAGGAACACGAAGGATTTATCTATGTCTATTCTAAAGAGGGAAAGGGCAGTAAAGTCTATATCTTTTTGCTTATCACAGATCATATTGAAGACCTCTAGCACACTGCCAACATAATTTGTTACGGTATGGGGGCGTCTAAAGAGGTATAGCATGTCATTGCGAGGGTCTTTATAATGTCATTGCGAGGGTCTTTTCCGAAGCAATCTC
>CAZPUD010000018.1:0-26725 GCA_964589115.1 uncultured candidatus Brocadiaceae bacterium
TATATAGCAGGGAGAGACAGTATTAGTAAGCTGGGTTAAGGTAACGAAATCCGGTATTTTCGTTTTACAGGCAAAAATTGATGTTAAGGAAATTCAAAGTTTCAGAGTTGGTTCAATCGTCCACGATTGAACCGAAACGTTTGGCATGTTTCATACGCTTGGAGTAAACCAAAACGTATAGGCCCATGCTAAACGTATGGTTCAACCTAGATTGAACCAACCATAAGTAGAGTAGGTTGGGTTGGGCGGGGCGAAAAACCCAACTTGACCCTGATCCTAACAGTGATGTTGGGTTTCGTGCCTCAACCCAACCTACTGTGCTAATAACCCCGAAGGGATGATATGATTGTAAATAAAATAACAGGAACGGTATCGCCAAAACACAGCTTCATAATGTCACCCCTTAGGGGTTGTTGCTTTCTGGTTGTTCACGGGCTACAATCATAACATCCCTTCGGGATTGGAAAACAATTCAAGCTAAGGTAAAAGATTTTTTGTGTTTTTTTATACCATTTGTAAGCCTATGGATGATGGAGTAATGGAGTATTGGGGTTTTGGGAATTTTGGAGTTTTTTTATAACACTACTCCGTTACTCCAACACTCCAGTACTCCATATCACTGGTTTTGGTTACAGTTACACAGCTTTACGGGATTTTTCTATGCATGACGATGGAAGAAGAAGGGTTATTATTGAAAATCTAAAACCAGAGATAAATAGCGGCCGTTTTTCTATAAAAAGGGTTGTTGGCGAGAAAGTAATAGTGACGGCCGATATTTTTGCCGATGGACATGATATAGTATGGGCAAATATCTTGTATAGAGGCCCTCTTGGTAACGATTGGTGTGAAACCCCGCTGAGGATTAAGGAAAATGACAGGTGGGAGGGGAGTTTCGTTGTAGAGGAGGTAGGAATATATTTCTACACTATTGAAAGCGGTATTGACTACTTCAAGACCTGGCAGCATGATCTTAAGAAAAAATTTAATGCAGGCCAAAATATAGAAACCGATATGCTGGTGGGTATTCAGTACATCCAGGAGGTATCTCAAAGGGCACCGGAAGATGACAAAAGAAAACTCCTGGAATTTATGATATCCTTAAGGGATGAAGAGGATAAAGAAAAGACTGTACACACTGCCCTGTGCAGAGAACTCAGTGAATTGGTAAATGCCTATAAAGACAAAAAGCTTGTTACAAACTACGGAAAGGTACTTACCGTTATAGTTGACAGACAGAAGGCTTCCTTCAGCGCGTGGTATGAGCGATTTCCAAGATCGTGCTCTACTGAACCGGGCAGGCACGGGACGTTTAAAGACTGTGAGATTATTATTCCAGAGATAGCAAATATGGGTTTTGATGTTCTCTATTTCCCTCCTATTCATCCAATAGGTAAGACAAATCGTAAGGGTAAAAATAATTCTCCGGTGGTAGGTCAGGATGATGTTGGAAGTCCATGGGCAATAGGATCTGAAGAGGGGGGGCATAAAGCGGTTCATCCGCAGCTTGGAACCCTGGAGGATTTTGAACGATTAATAGAGAGGGCCAAAGATTATGGTATTGAGATTGCCATAGACCTGGCCTTTCAATGCTCTCCTGATCATCCTTATGTTAAAGAACACCCGGAATGGTTTATATGGCGCCCTGATGGCTCAATACAGCATGCCGAAAATCCACCAAAGAAGTACGAGGATGTACTTTCCCTGAATTTCGGGACCGACCGGTGGCGACAGTTGTGGGAAGAATTAAGGGATGTTGTGGTTTTCTGGATAGAAAAAGGTATTCGTATATTCAGGGTGGACAATCCCCATACAAAGCCGTTTCCCTTCTGGGAGTGGTTGATAAGTGAAACAAAGGGAAAGTATCCGGAAACTATTTTTCTTTCTGAGGCATTCACTAGACCGAAAGTTATGTACTATCTCGCTAAGATTGGGTTTACCCAGTCTTACACCTATTTTACCTGGAGAAATACGAAGAAAGAGTTTATTGAGTATATTACCGAACTTGTTCAAACGGAGAACAGGGAGTACTTCCGGCCGAATTTCTGGCCTAACACACCGGATATTCTTCCCGAGCACCTCCAGTACGGGGGAAGACCTGCTTTTCTTGTAAGGCTGGTTCTTGCGGCAACCTTATCTTCTAATTACGGCATTTTTGGCCCTTCTTTTGAACTCTGCGTCTCTAATGCTATTTCCGGAAAGGAAGAGTACCTTGACTCTGAAAAGTATGAGATAAAATACTGGTACTGGGATAAGCCGGGTAATATCAAGGATTTTATTGCCCGGATTAATAGGATAAGGAAGGAGAATCCGGCCCTTCATACTACATGGAACCTGCAGTTTTATGATGTGGATAATGACGCTCTCCTTTCTTATGGGAAAGCAACAGATGATTTTTCTAACATTATATTAATTGTGGTAAACCTCGATCCCTTCCATACACAGTCTGGATGGGTAAGATTTCCCTTAAAGGAATTTGGAATGGGCAGCGATCAGCCTTATTTGGTTCATGATCTGATAAGTGATGACAAGTATATCTGGCAAGGTGAGAGAAATTATGTAGAACTTAATCCCCATATTCTTCCTGCCCGTATTTTTAAAATAAGAAAAAGATTAAAACGGGAGACTGATTTTGATTACTTTATGTAAGGAGGTTCATTGATGGATCAGAAGGAAGTTTATCTTGAAGAGGATCCTTTCTGGTATAAAGATGCCGTCATATATGAACTTCATATAAAGGCTTTTTACGATACCAATAGCGATGGAATCGGTGATTTCAGGGGTCTTACCGAGAAATTAGATTATTTGGAGAACCTTGGTATAACGGCTGTATGGCTCCTTCCTTTTTATCCGTCTCCTCTTAAGGATGACGGATATGATATAGCAAATTATTTTGATGTCCATCCCGATTACGGTTTATTACGTGAATTTAAGGAATTTATCAAAGAGGCGCATAAAAGGGGTATAAGGGTTATTACAGAACTCGTTTTAAATCATACCTCTGAAAAACATCACTGGTTTCAAATGGCAAGGAAGGCAAAG
Organism: uncultured candidatus Brocadiaceae bacterium; assembly: GCA_964589115.1. Lineage (GTDB taxonomy): Bacteria > Planctomycetota > Brocadiia > Brocadiales > Brocadiaceae > JBDIVL01. Next base: position 3,040 of record CAZPUD010000018.1, read on the forward strand.
CCAGGATCAACACTCCATAATTTTTACGTCTGGAGCGATACCCCTGAGAAGTATAAAGATGCGCGGATAATATTCAAGGATTTTGAATTTTCAAACTGGGCGTGGGATCCTGTTGCAAAGTCCTATTACTGGCATCGGTTCTACTCGCATCAACCGGATTTAAACTACGATAATCCCCACGTGCGAAAGAAAATGCTGAGGGTTATAAACTATTGGTTTGATATGGGTGTTGACGGATTACGCCTAGACGCTGTTCCATACCTCTTTGAGAGAGAGGGAACAAACTGTGAAAACTTGTCAGAGACCCACGATTTTTTGAGGAAATTGAGAGAATATGTTGACATTAATTTTAAAAATAAATTACTCCTTGCCGAGGCAAATCAATGGCCGGAAGACGCAGTTGCTTATTTTGGAAACGGAGATGAATGCCATATGGCCTACCATTTTCCCTTAATGCCAAGGCAATTTATGGCAATCTGGATGGAAGACAGGTTTCCAATTATTGATATATTTGAGCAGACGCCTCCGATACCTGAAATGAGCCAGTGGGCGCTTTTTTTAAGAAATCATGATGAACTTACACTTGAGATGGTGAGTGACGAAGAGAGAGATTATATGTACAGGGTTTATGCGAAGGATTCTGTCGCAAGGATAAACCTTGGCATCAGGCGCCGTCTTGCCCCGCTTCTCGGAAACAGCAGGAGAAAGATAGAACTCATGAATATACTTCTCTTTTCCCTTCCCGGAACCCCTATCATTTACTACGGAGATGAGATTGGTATGGGAGACAACTACTACCTTGGTGACAGAAACGGTGTGAGAACCCCTATGCAGTGGAGCGGGGATAAGAATGCCGGTTTTTCACGGGCAAATCCGCAAAAACTCTACCTTCCCATTATTACCGATCCGGAGTATCACTATGAAGCTGTTAATGTAGAGATCCAGGAGAGGAACCAGGGTTCCCTTCTCTGGTGGATGAAAAGAGTCATCGCCATGAGGAAGCGTTTTAAGGCGTTTGGAAGAGGAAGCATTGAATTTTTGTTTCCGGACAACCCTAAAGTACTTGCCTTTTTGCGTCAGTATCAGGATGAAACTATTCTTATGGTATTTAATCTTTCACGGTTTTCGCAGGTAGTTGAGATAGATCTTTCCAGGTTTGCCGGATATGCACCCAGGGATGCATTCAGCGGTAATAAATTTCCAGTAATAAAAGATTCTCCTTACATACTTACCCTTGGTCGCCATGATTATTACTGGTTTGTGCTGCAGAAGGAAGAAGATGGTGTGAAGTTTGGAAAGATACGGGCTATTCCTGAACTGAGTATAAAAGGGGGTTGGGAAATAGTGTTTAAAGGTAAAATAAAAGAGAGACTGGAAAGGGAATTTTTGCCCGCTTACCTGAAGGGGTGTAGATGGTTTGGCGGTAAATCCCTGGATATACAGGAAACAAAAATTATTGAGAACATTACCTTAAAGGAATATTTATGTGCTGTACAACTTCTCCTGATTGAAGTTAAATATACCACAGGGTTATCCGATATCTACCTTATCCCGCTTTCTTTTTCTTCAGACGATAAAGCGGAAGGCATCATTGTAGAAAATCCATGTGCGGTTGTTGCACATATTAAAAGCGATACCGTTGAAGGAATTATCTTCGATAGTATCTATGATGAAGAGTTTCGGAAACACCTTCTGAGAATGATTACAAAAAGGCGTGTTATACCCGGCCTTTATGGAAAGCTTACTACATACCCTGGAAAGGGATTAAAAAAGGATAAGATAAAAGATCTCTTTTTGGAAAAATCACAGGTTCTCAAAGCAGAGCAGACAAACTCTTCTATACTTTATAATAAAGAGTACATCTTGAAATTATATAGGCGTCCTAACGAAGGGATAAACCCTGATTTAGAGATTGGAAGATTTCTTTCAGAGAAAATTTCTTTTCCTTATATCCCGTCTTTTGCCGGGGCAATAGAATATAAAAGACAGGGTAGCGATCCGGTTGTAATTGGCATGCTCCAATCATTTGTTCCTAACGAAGGAGATGCATGGACGCACACTCTTGACTGGGTGGAAAGGTATTTCGGCAGGGTACTTGCCAGAAAGAATGAAATTCAGGAAATACCAACGGCTACCGCTTCTTTTTCTGATATTGCCTCTCAGAAGGTGCCGCAGCTTCTTCAGGAACTAATAGGAGGGGTGCAACTTGAGATGATGGCACTTTTAGGGAAAAGGACGGCTGAACTTCACTTGGCGCTTTTTTCAGAAAAGGACGACCCAAATTTTACACCAGAGCCTTTCTCTGCACATTACCAGAGGTCTCTTTATCAATCTATGCAAGCACTAACCAAGAGAGTCTTTGGACTCCTTATGAAAAATATAAACAATTTACCTGATAACCTAAAAGAATTGGCCAATGAGGTACTGGATTTGGAAAAGAAGTTGAAAGAACATTTTAATATCCTTATAAAAAGAAAAATATCTGCAGTGAAAATAAGAATACATGGTGATTATCATCTGGGACAGGTTCTCTATACGGGGAATGATTTTGTTATCATTGATTTTGAAGGAGAACCGGAAAGGACGCTGAGTGAGAGAAGGCTGAAGAAATCACCCTTAAGGGATGTAGCCGGTATGATGAGGTCTTTTCATTATGCAGCGCATAATGCTATTTTAAAATATTCATCCATAAGGCTGGAAGATATTCCTGCACTGGAACCATGGACCGATTTATGGTACAAATATGTCGGGGGAACATTCTTAAGGTCGTATCTTAATACTGCAGGAAAAGCACCTCTTGTTCCAGAGAATAAGGAAGAATTAGAAATTATGCTAAAGGCCTTCCTTCTCGAGAAGGCGGTTTATGAACTCGGGTATGAATTAAATAATCGTCCTGAATGGGTGATTATCCCAATGAAGGGGATAAAACACTTGCTGGAGGTTTAATAAAACAATGAAAAAAGGAAACAGTGCAGGAAGTGTAATTCATGGTGTAAACCTTATAACAGATCACGATATATATCTCTTTAAGGAAGGGAGCCATTTTAAGCTTTATGATAAATTTGGTTCTCATGTCACAGATATAAATGGAACTGTTGGTACACACTTTGCCGTGTGGGCACCTAATGCTGAAAGAGTTTCCGTTATAGGTGATTTCAATCAGTGGAATAAAGAATCCCATAATTTAAAGGTAAGAGATGATGGATCGGGCGTATGGGAGGGATTTGTTAATGGTATTGGAAGCGGTACCACTTATAAATACCATATTGTATCCAGATATAACAATTACGCGGTTGATAAAGGTGATCCTTATGCGTTTTGCTGGGAAACCCCGCCTAAGACTGCCTCTCTTGTATGGGATTTAAATTACGAATGGGGAGATAAAGAGTGGATGGCGAATAGGTATAAAACCAACTCTCTCAGATCACCCTACTCAATATATGAGGTACATATAGGTTCATGGAGGAGGGTTCTTGAAGGGAACAAATTCCTCTCATACCGGGAAATGGCCCATTATCTCGCAGAATATGTAAAGGATATGGGATTTACACACGTTGAATTTTTACCTGTTATGGAACATCCCTTCTACGGGTCCTGGGGATATCAGACTGTGGGATATTTTGCACCCACGAGCAGGTATGGAACTCCCCAGGATTTTATGTATCTGGTCGATCATCTTCATCAAAATGGAATAGGTATCATTCTTGACTGGGTACCTTCTCATTTCCCAAGTGATGAGCACGGACTTGTCTATTTTGATGGTACATATCTTTATGAGCATTCAGACCCAAAGCAAGGATACCATCCTGAATGGAATAGTTACATCTTTAATTATGGCAGACACGAAGTGCGTGCTTTTCTTATGAGCAGTGCCCTTTTCTGGCTTAATAAATACCATATTGACGGCATCAGGGTTGATGCCGTTGCATCAATGCTTTACCTTGATTATGCAAGGAAAGAGGGTGAGTGGATAACAAATAAATATGGTGGAAAAGAAAATATAGATGCAATAACATTTCTCAAAAAATTTAACGAGGCAGTTTACGTATCACATCCAGATGTTCAAACCATCGCGGAAGAGTCAACGGCATGGCCTATGGTTTCAAAACCTACCTATGTCGGAGGCCTTGGTTTTGGGATGAAATGGAACATGGGATGGATGCATGATACATTAAAATATTTCTCCAAAGACCCTGTACACCGGAAATACCAGCACAATCAGCTTACATTCAGCATATGGTATGCCTTTGCCGAGAATTTTGTTCTTCCTCTGTCACATGATGAGGTGGTTTATGGGAAAGGCGCCCTTATTGGAAAAATGCCGGGTGACGAATGGCAGAGACATGCAAATCTCAAACTTTTGTTTGGATATATGTACGGCCATCCGGGGAAGAAACTTCTCTTTATGGGTGGGGAATTTGCTCAATGGAAAGAATGGAATCACGATGAGAGTCTGGAATGGCATGTCCTTCAGTATCCTTCCCATCGGGAAATACAAAAATGGGTTAAGGATTTGAACTTCCTTTACAGGAATGAGCCGGCGTTGTATGAAATGGATTTTGATATCGAGGGATTTGAATGGATAGATTTTCATGATTGGGAACAGAGTATTATAAGTTTTATAAGGAAGGGCAAAACCACCGGTGATGTGATTCTCATAGTCTGTAATTTTACTCCAGTACCGAGGTATAATTACAGGGTTGGAGTCCCGCGCGGCGGATTTTGGAGTGAAGTCCTGAACAGTGATGCCAAAATATATGGAGGAAGCGGACATGGAAATTTTGGAGGTGTTGAGGCAACCCCGGTACCTGCACAGGAAAGATACCATTCTCTTTCCGTTACGTTACCTCCCCTAGGTATCCTTTTTTTCAAAAGTGAAGGCACATGAGATAATTAAGCGCTTAATGCCTCAACATCGACAAAATTTTGTCGATATCCGAAGCGTCTAAATTCGAATCCCGAAATACGAAACAAATCCAAAATCTTAATTTTCAAATGTTCGAAGCGAGGTTTTTGTCATTGAGATTTTGTATTTTCGAATTTGTTTCGTATTTCGTGCTTAGTATTTCGGATTTCCTATTTTATATCTGTGCCATCTGTGGTTTCATGTTTTTATTTGAATTTTGGTCATTTGAATTTGTTTCATATTATAATTTTTAAAATCCCAAATCGTAAATCGTAAATCTAAAATCGGATAGTGTCTTTTAAAAGGCAGATCGATAATGGACAAGTATATATGCATCCACGGACATTTTTATCAACCTCCTCGTGAAAATCCATGGCTTGAGGCCATAGAGATACAGGATTCGGCTTATCCGTACCATAATTGGAATGAGCGTATAAACAGTGAATGCTATGCGCCAAATACTGCTTCCCGTATACAGGACGGGGAAGGGCGCATTATGGACATCGTTAGTAATTATTCCAGAATAAGCTTTAACTTTGGTCCTACCGTTATGTCCTGGATGGAGGAATATGCTCCGGAAACTTATCAGGCAATACTGGATGCTGATAAGCATAGTATGGAGCGAAGATCAGGTCATGGTAATGCAATTGCACAGATATATAGTCACCCTATTATGCCCCTTGCAAATAATCGTGATAAACGCACACAAATAATATGGGGGATAAAAGATTTCGAATACAGATTTAAACGCTTCTCGGAAGGAATGTGGCTGCCTGAGACTGCTGTAAATGTAGAGACGCTTGAGCTTCTTGCAGAATTCGGGATAAAATTCGTAATCCTTGCTCCACATCAGGCATTGAGGGTAAGAAAGATTAACACGGAAAAATGGACGGATGTCAGTGGCGGGAGGATTGATCCGACAAGGGCATATCTTTGCAGGATGACTTCCGGTCTCAGGATAAACATATTTTTTTATGATGGCCCCATATCCCGTGCCGTAGCTTTTGAAAAACTATTGAACAGAGGAGAAGATTTTGCGAACCGTCTTGTAAGCGGTTTTTCAGATCAAAGGCGGTGGCCTCAAATTATGCATATTGCAACCGATGGAGAAACGTATGGACACCATCACAGGTTTGGCGATATGGCCCTTGCGCATGCGCTGAATTGTATAGAATCAAGGTCATTTGCAAAATTAACCAATTATGGCGAGTATCTCGAAAAATATCCTCCTGATCACGAGGTAGAAATAATTGAGAATACATCATGGAGTTGTGCTCACGGTATAGAACGATGGAAAAGTAATTGCGGCTGCAACTCCGGCGGGCATCCTAAATGGAATCAGGAGTGGAGATGTCCGCTCCGTAATGCGTTAGATTGGCTTAGAGATCAGCTAGTTTCTAAGTATGAAGAGACAGGAAAAGGATATCTGAAAGATCCATGGGAGGCCAGAAATGAATACATTCATGTTATACTTAACCGTTCAGAGGAAAATATTCATACATTTTTTGAAAAGCATGCTGTTAGGAATCTCAATAAGGAGGAAATGATATTAGCACTCAAACTGTTAGAATTACAGAGGCACGCAATGTTGATGTATACGAGCTGCGGATGGTTCTTTGATGAAATTTCCGGTATCGAAACGGTACAGATCATACAATATGCCGGCAGGATTATACAACTGTCAGATGAAATATTTAACAGTAATCTTAAGGATGCGTTCCTTGAAAAACTGGCTGCAGCAAAGAGCAATATTCCCGAATATGGGGATGGTGCACGCATATATCAGAAATTTGTGGAGCCAGTTATGATAGATTTAAAGAAGGTAGGCATTCACTATGCAGTTAGTTCCATCCTTGAAGACTATCCTGAATGTATGGGTATTTATTGTTATACAGTTACCTGTGGAGATTATAAGAGAATGTATGCAGGCAGGTTCAAGCTTGCCGTTGGCTGGATTCACCTTACATCAAAAATAACATGGGAAGGAGAGGATATCAGTTTTTGTGTTGTCCACTTTGGAGACCACGTTTTTAACGGAGGTGTGAGTGCCTTTCCCGGTGATAAAGATTATAAATTTATGAAGAATGAAATAATCACAACGTTTAAAAATAGTGCATTTGTTGATATCGTAAGATTGATGGATAAGTATTTTGGGATGCATAATTACTCTCTTAAAGATCTTTTTAAAGACGAGCAGAGGAAGATCCTGAATATTGTTATTGGTACAACTATGGAAGAATTTGAAATATCTTACCGTTTGATGTATGAAAATAATAGTATCCTGATGGGTTTCCTGAAGGACACAGGAATTCCGGTGCCGAAGGTATTTTATACGGCGGCAGAATTTACCCTGAATAACGATTTAAAGAGGGCATTCCAGGGGGACATTAATGTCGACCGTATACAGAATATTGTTCAGGAAATAAAAAGATGGAATGTACCAATAGATACTTTGGATCTCGAATTCGTCATCCGCAGGAGAATTGAGGGATTAATGGATAAATTGTATAGGAATGCATCTGATCTTTCTTTGCTTCAAAGGATAAGAGAAATGCTCTTTCTTTTTCCACTGTTACCTTTTGAGATAAACCTGTGGTACCCGGAAAATATCTATCATAGAATGGCAAAAACGGTATATAGGGAATTTCTGTTGAAAGCAAAAGCGGGAGATGAAGAAAAGACTGAATGGATAGAGGAGTTTAAAAAGGTTGGACAGGGTTTATTTTTCAATACCGGTGCTGTGCTGCCGAAAGATTAAACAATAAATATTTTGATTTGTGCCATCTTATACAGAGTTAAAAAGCATTTTTTAACACCACGAAGAACACGAAGGACACGAAGAAAAAAATTATAAAACAAATCTTTTGATTCTCCGGCGGGTTCAGGTTTGTAACTTGAACCCTATGTTTTATGCTGTCAGTTTCATCATTGATTATTCATAACGCCATTATCCACATAAACCTATGGGTTCAGGTTACAAACCTGAATCCGCCGGAAGTGGTTAAAATCTTGTTGGTTGTGGTCTCGGGTTTTCATTTGAATTTGCTTCGGATTTTGGCTTTTCCGGCTCGTTAGGGTTAGGATAATACTACATGGCAATGGAAGAATTTGTAGAAACAAGAATACCTGCTTCAACGTACAGGCTTCAGTTTAATTTGCATTTCAAATTTTCGGATGCTAAGAGGATTATCCCATATCTTCATGACCTTGGTATCAGCGATATTTATGCATCTCCGTATTTAAAGGCAAAAAAGGGCAGTCTTCATGGCTATGATATTGTCGATTATAATACCCTGAATCCGGAGATCGGCACGGAAGAAGAATACAATGAGATTATACGCGAACTCTGGAAATATGGAATGGGGCAGGTACTCGATATCGTCCCAAATCATATGTGTATCAGTAAGGAGAATACATGGTGGATGGATGTTCTCGAAAACGGTCCTGGTTCTATATATGCAAGTTTTTTTGATATTCGTTGGGAGCCGGTAAAAAAAGAACTAAAAAACAAAATACTTCTCCCTATTTTAGGTGGTCAATACGGGAATATTCTTGAGAAACAAGAATTGAGGCTTGTCTTTGAAACAGGTGCATTTTTTATTTATTATTACGAGCATAAGTTTCCCATAATGCCGAATACATATATTGAAATACTCCAGTACCGTATTGATGAACTGGAAAAACAGCTTACTTCTGAAAATACCCATATGATAGAGTTCCTGAGTATCATTACAGCGCTGCACCACTTGCCTCATTATACGGAAAAAGATCCGGAAAAGATTGCAGAAAAATACCGTGAGAAAGAGATTATAAAGAAACGTCTGTGGGGCCTCTATAATGAGAGTCCTGATATCAAATATTTCTTAGATGAAAACATAGGGATATTTAATGGGGTTAAAGGAATACCGGAGAGCTTTAATCTCCTGGATAAACTTCTAAATGAGCAGGTGTACAGACTTTCCCACTGGAGTGTGGCTACTGATGAGATAAATTATCGAAGATTTTTTGATATCAATGATCTTGCTGCAATTCGTGTAGAGGATCCTGCCGTTTTTAAGGAAATCCATAAGTTAATATTTAAATTTATAAAGGAAGGGAAGATTACAGGTTTGAGGGTCGATCACCCTGATGGTTTATATAATCCATCGGCATATTTCAAAAGATTGCAGAGGTGTTGTTTTCTTCATTCAAAATCCGGCAATGTGGAAAAGATAGAAGAAAATTCATGCAGAGAATCAGAAATCTTAAAACGGTATGATGCTTTATTACTTTCAAATCCGCAGTTTAAACCCTTTTATATTATCGGCGAAAAAATACTCATTAAAGGGGAAAAGATGCCTGATGACTGGCCTATTTTCGGCACTACAGGGTATGTATTTATGGTCTCTGTAAATGGTATTTTTGTGGAAACAGCGAATGCGAAAGCGTTTGACAGTATATATACAAGGGCAATTAAATCAAGGCATAGCTTTAATGATATAGTTTACGAGAAGAAAAAGCTTATCATGGAAATCTACATGTCTAGTGAGGTAAATACCCTTGGTCACTTCCTTGATGAAATATCGGAAAAAAACAGACATACGAGGGATTTTACTTTAAACAGCCTTACAGATGCCGTCAAAGAAATTATTGCGTTTTTCCCTGTATACAGGACATACATAACTCCGGTCGGTGTAACGGAGAGAGATATTCGTTATATAGAATATGCTATATCGAAGGCAAAAAAAAATACCGCTATTAATGAATCAATCTTCGATTTCCTTAAAGACATTCTTACGCTTAAATATCCTGAAAACTTTGAGAATAATAGCAAAAAAGAATGGACTGACTTTGTTATGAGATTTCAGCAGATTACTGGTCCAGTTATGGCTAAAGGGCTTGAAGATACTGCCCTTTATGTTTATAACCGTCTTGTCTCTCTCAATGAAGTAAGTGGAAACCCGGATCGGTTTGGCACGCCTGTAGAAACTTTTCATGGGCAAAATATAGAAACGAACAAATTCTGGCCAAATTCACTCATTGCCACATCTACCCATGATTCGAAGCGAAGTGAAGATGTAAGATCAAGGATTAATGTCCTTTCTGAAATTCCTGAAGAATGGAGGGAGTATCTTATCCATTGGAAGCGGCTAAATAAGAAAAAAAAAGTTATTATTGATGGTCAAATGGTTCCTGATTCCAACGAGGAGTATCTCCTTTACCAGACCCTTCTTGGTGCATGGCCGGTTGAGTCAATGAATACATCCGAACATGAAATTTTCGTGAAACGGATAAAGGATTATATGTTAAAGGCATTAAGGGAGGCAAAGGTTAATACAAGCTGGAAAAATCCTAATGTAACCTATGAAAATGCCATGATGGATTATATAGAGATTATCCTGAAAAATGTTCGTGGTAACCAATTTCTTAAAGATTTCCATATATTCCAAAAAAAAATTTCCCATTGTGGTATGTATAATTCGCTCTCACAAACACTGCTCAAAATAACTTCACCCGGTATTCCTGATTTTTATAATGGTACTGAAATATGGGATTTCAGCCTTGTAGATCCGGATAACCGGAGGCCTGTTAATTATGATATAAGAATAAACATAATCGGGGAATTGAAAAGGCGTGAATCCGAGCTCCCCTTATATGAGCTTGCCAGGGAGTTAACCACTTTGAGAGAGAACGGTAAGATAAAGCTCTATTTAATATATAAATCTCTTAACTATCGCATGAGGAATAGAGAATTATTTGAGAAAGGGGAATACATTCCCCTGTCCGCTATTGGAGAGAAGAATTATAATATTTGTACATTTGCAAGGCGGATTGATTCTGAAAATGTCATTATTGCCACTCCAAGATTTTTTACAAAACTTATACCGCAAACCGATATACTCCCTTTTGGCCGTGAAGTATGGAAAGATACAAGTATCGTTATACCGTTTGCGGAGTATGGAGTGAAATACCGTAATATCTTTACCGGGGAGATAGTAACAACAGAAGAAAGGGATGGCACCGTACTTCTTTTGCTTTCAGATATTATTAAAAATTTTCCTGTTGCGCTGCTGGAGAGGATATAGTGTTGTTAGAACGTGCAGGGAGAGGTTCCTGTTCAATACATGGAGTGGAGCAGCAACAAAAGCTTCGGCATGGAGTACTCTATATGGAGTAATGGAGTATTGGAGTAATGAATTGTTGTTGTAAAAGAACTCCAAATGTTGGTTCAATCTTCCACGATTGAAACGAAACGTTTAGCATGTTTCATGATTCAAATGAGCTTATGTTGCTGCTATTGGCAAAGAAAATTTGAATGTTGTCCCTTTCCCTGAACCTTCACTTTCCACCCATATATGTCCATTGTGCGCCTCAATGATATTTTTACATATTGCAAGGCCTACTCCTGCACCATCTTCTCTTGGACGTTCCTGGAAAAATCTCTCAAATAATCTTCCAAATTGGTCTTTTGGTAATCCAATACCTATGCCGGTATCTTTTACGGCGAACACAATGCATCCATCTTTTTGTTCTATATAAACGATGATTTCCCCATGCTCAGTATATTTTATAGCATTATCTATAAGGTTTGTAAGAACCCGCGTGATTTCATCTTTATCACCAATTATTGTAGGAATTACATCGGGAAGGAGGCTTGTAATAGTTAATCCTTTTTTTTCTGCAATGAGTCTCATACCGGTGACTGTTTGTATGATAAGTTCATCAGCGTGCAATACCTCTTTTCTATACACCATACGGCCAGATTCCAATACAGACAGGTCAAGGATGCTTCCTATAGTCTTTCGTAGTCTTTGCAGGCTGTCATGAATAATTTTGATAAATTTATCCTCTTTTGTGCGATCTATGTGTTCTTTTCTGACCTCTTTAGACCAGAGATCTATTGCCATCTGTAACTGTGCGACCGGTGATTTTAGTTCATGAGACACATCCCGTATCATCTTATCTTTCATCTGGTCAAGTGTCAGTAATTCTTTATATGCCTTCTCTAAATTACTGCTTTGTTTTTCGAGTTCCTGATTAATACGAACAAGGTCTTTCGTCCTTTCTTCCACAGTCTTTTCAAGATTGGAAGTGTACTCTTTCAGTATTTGTGTTTTTTCTTCCAGAAAATTGGCCATTTTATTAAAGGAATTGGACAGTTCACCAATCTCATCGTGAGAAGTAATTTTTACTCGCTTACTATAGTCACCTTCCGAAATGCTTTTTGTTATTTCTTTAAGGTACAGAATAGGATCTGATATTTTTTTCCCGAAAAAAAATGCAAAAGAGATTACAGCGATAGTAACGAAAAACATAATTGAAGAAATAATCGTATGGAGTTTTTTTACAGGTCCGTAACCCTCTTTTACATCAATTTCAGCGATGATACCCAAATCGAGTTCGGGGATCCATTGCCAGAAACCCAATACCGTAACACCTCTATAATCTAAATAACCATTTCCATCATGGCCTTTCTCTCCTTTTAGACATTCTTCAGCACTTCTGGTGAGTTTCCCTGTTTTTGGGTTTAATACCTTAAGTTCAAGCGTTGTGCGTTGATGGACAAGGCCGATATCTTTCAGGTATTTTAAATATTTGGATTCAGAAATCATGTATCCTTCATTATTAATTAAGTATGTTTCTCCTGTTTCACCCAGGCGAACGCTCCTCATCAGCTTACTAATCTCCATTACATCAACTCTCATGCATACAACGCCGATGATTTTATGCTCATAGATAACTGGTGTAGTGATATAGAGTGTTGGCAGTCCCAGTTCAAGTTTTCCATATTCATTTTCCAATGGGATTACGGAAGGGGCAATTGTTGAGACAAATGTTACCCCGCTGGCCGCCTTTTGGAAAAATTCGAACCCTGCTACATTGGTAATTACCTTCCCTGTGGAAGTAGTTATTTTTAAATCTCCGTGGCGGTCACAAATAAAAATCTCTTTATAACCGTAAGCATTGCGAAGTGTATTTAAATGATGTAAAAGTCTGTAAAAATTTTCACTGCCCTCGGACTTATAAATTACACCTGGTACATTAGGATTTTCGGCAACAACTTTAGCATCGGCTTTTCTTTCTTCAATCCATCTCACGATAAGTTCTGCCTGTTTATGTCCGACACCCTCAAGATTTTGTATTAATACGTCTTGTAAAGTTTTTTGCTCGGTAGGCAGAATAAATACTCTCATGATGAAAATAGGGAACACGGAAAGCAGTATTGAAGAGATGATAATCTTCGTCCGGATAGACTTGTAGGAAGGTATATGGAATTTATGAAAAAATTTGAGGAATAAATCTTTTCTGCCGGAATACTTTTGCAGGAGGCGATTTAGTATAGTATTCATGGATGCTTTAGCGTATAGGAGTTTCGGTGTTCTGTTGTAGGGGCAGGTTTAAAACCTGCCCCTACTTATGTTCATGTTTAGGAAATTCAAAGTTTCGGAGTTGGTTCAATCGTCCACGATTGAACCGAAACGTTTAGCATGTCTCATACGCCTGGAGCAAACCAAAACGTACAGGCCAATGTTAAACGCATGGTTCAATCTACAAGATTGAACCAACCATAGCCGTTGCCAAAGGCAGCCTAATTTAACCCTTGACCTTGTACTATCTGGGGGATTGGTTCTATCGTATACGATTGAACCGAAACGTCTTGTATGTTTCTTATGCTTAGCAATAATCTACTACACTGTCAACATAATTGTTAGTAATAGATTATAGAGTATCTGTCATTGCGAGGGCGTTTTTCCCCGAAGCAATCTCTTTATTTAGAGTTTCGAGTTAAAACTCCAAACTCCAAACTCTAAGAGATTGCTTCGGAAAAGACCCTCGCAATGACATGCTATACCTCTTTTGGTTATTCACATACCGTTACAAATAATGTTGGCAGTATACTACTTTCCTAGAGCTTTATTTTTTACAAAAGAAGGAATATTTTTCATATATCTATTTATTATCTCTACTGTAATCTCTGTAATGCCCTGCTGGGTGGCAAAATCTTCAATAGATTTTTTTGCTCTGCTTCTAACAAATATCGGGGCCTTTTCCAGACGTTGTTTTGCTTCTTCTGTCCATACAGGTGATATGGGGTCTTCTTTTTTTACCGCTTCCTGCGTACCTTTTAAGTATGCCTGAAATTTGGTGATGATACCCTCATTTCTGATGGTGCGTTCTTCAAGGAATGCCTTAATTTTGCCAATAACCTCTTTTTTTCGTGCGTTCTTTAATTTTTCCCTGGCCTTATCCCAGGCATCCATCCTGAGTTCGTCAAAGCCGATATTCCTGATCCGTTTTGAGGCAAGCTGCATGGACTCATCACGTATTTCAGAGAGAAATTTGGAAGTAATTTCCTTATAACCATGGAGACGTGCCTTTTTCTGCATGAGTTTATAAATACCCGGCCGCACGAAATCAGGGGCGTGCTCAACCCGTTTCCGTGCCTCTTCAGTCCATGGAATTTCATCACTTACTTGTGCTTGTTTGCTACTGTTCTCCTGTTCTGTATCTTTATTTTCAGTCTTCATGTTCGGGAAAGCGATTTTTTTGTTTAGCATCATCTCCTCACGTGCAGCCTTCATTATATCAGGTGTTATTTCCTGATGATGATTTTTTAGAGCAAAATTTTCAACGTTTTTTATTACCATTCCTCTCCCAAAAGAAGGGATTTGTTTAAGAATACCCTTTGCAGCAGGACTCCAGGTTAAGGTAAAGTCTTCTTCTGCACCAAAGGTGTCCGATGTTGCAAGTTGTATTATTTTATTACCATGTTTTCCTGGTAGGTAATTGCACCAGGTATCTTCATCCATCTGGTTTCCTGTGGTGGCGAGTGCACGCGCGCGGCATCCTTTGCATATATCCCTGAATTCACATATGCCGCATCTGCCGTTGAGACTGGCATGGCGTAAGGTTTGGAAATCAGTTGATTCTTTCCATATATCTACAAAACTCTTTTCTCTTACATTTCCGGAAATATTAGGCATATAAGGGCACGGTGTAACATTTCCTTCCGGAGTAATCCTGCAGTAGTACGTTGCAGCAGGACAACCGCCTGCATAAGCCCTGATAAGCGGAGATTCTGTATCTTGTTCATATACTATCCTGCGATAATGTGGTGCGCATTTTGATCCTACCATCATCTTTCCCTGGTATTTCTTGTGAATTTCATAAAGCTGGTGTAATGCCTGATCATACTGCTCCGGTGTTATATCTGTTAATTCTTGTCCCTTTCCTGTGCAGACGAGAAAGAATAAGTTAAAGACCCTGGCGCCGATATTCGAAGCAAATTCAATAATATCGGGGATTTTATGAAAATTCTCTTTGGTAACGGTCGTTTGTATTTGAAAGTCGATTCCCTGTCTCCTGCATGCCTCTATCCCGTTAAGGGTATCGTCCCAGGCACCTGGAATGCCTCTGAAATCATCGTGGTACCCGGGAATAGTAGAATCAAGACTTATACCTATTCCTGTTACTCCACTCTCTTTTAGTCTTTTTGCAATATCGTCATCAATCAGGTTACCATTCGTCCCGAGTACTATCATCATTCCCTTTTTTGAGGCGTAAGAGGCAAGATCGTAAATATCTTTCCTTAGCAAAGGTTCGCCTCCGGTAAGTATGAGCAGGAGGTTTGGGTTGAGTTCTGCCATTTGGTCTATAAGTGTGAAACCTTCTTGTGTACTCAACTCATTAGCAGATTGTTTTGTTAATGCATTCGTATCGAGGTAGCAGTGACTGCAGCGCAGGTTGCACCGGTACGTTGTATTCCAGGAGATTGCATAGGGTTTGTAATTCATTTTCTATTATAGTTGTAGAGAAAAAATTAAAATTTATAGTAATAGAATAAAATTTTACCTATAACTAAATATAAGCACAATACTTTTTTGTGTTTTTGACCAGTTTTTATGTGTTCTGATATCCGAAATATAGAATAATGTTAACTATGCAATTGGTATTACTGGAAATCGGTTTGACTCTTATCCTGATGATATAGTAAAATAGTCTTACATTTTTACTATACTATTAGGAAGGGGCTATATTATGAAATCAGTAACAATATCATCTAAAGGGCAGATAGCAATACCAAAAGAAATAAGAGATTCTTTGCATATTAAAGAGGGTGATCAGTTAATCTTTAAAGTGGAGAATGGCAAGATTATTTTAGAGCCTGCATTAAACATACCACGTTCACAGGCGTGGTTTTGGTCTCCGGAGGTACAAGAGAAGGTCAAAAAGGCCGATGAGAACTTCAAAGCGGGTAATTTTAAGACATATAAGATCAATAAACTTATCAAGGAATTAAAGGATTGAGTGAATATCTTATTGCCATAGAGCTAGAATTTTTCCCCCAGTACGACAGCCTGCCAAGTAACATAAAAAAGAAGTTCAAGAAACAATTATCATATCTTAAAGAGAACCCTAAACATAACTCATTACAGATCCACAAGCTTGAAGGTACAGACTTTTGGAAGTTTTATGTTGATAAAGGTTACCAGTGTGTGTTTAAGAGGGAGGGTAATATTTACAAACTCTACTACATTGGTACTCATAAGTTGATTGATAGGTTTTAGAAATGGTATCCTCTGTGTCAATAATAGTTGGACAAATTCCTTGTAATAATTTAGTGTAAGGCGAAGAGGAGAAACTATTTGATAATTACTTTTGTCATACATTTGCGGCAGAAAAGGGGTCCTTTTACATCGGTATCACGGATAGAGTTCGAAAAATGCATGATACACTTAGGGTCTTCGCAATGACCCAGTCTATATGTATGTCCAATCTCATGGATAGCCTCCTTTAACACCCGCTCCAAAAAGAGCTTTTCGTTCTTTGGCAAACTATAGTACTCCTGACGAAGCCTTATCAGTGATATAATACAGACTTCACTCACCGTATCAGCTTCTCCAAACACAAAGTTTAATCCCGGCACATACAAGTCGACATTAGCTATACCCAGAATTCGTTCATCACTTCTCTTTATCTTTTTCAGCCTTTCCAGGATTTTTGTAGAGTGGTATTGGTTTCTCTTTGGATCAAATGCGAACCCCGGAACTGGTTCTTCCCTTAAAATCCTTGTAACAAAACCCAATATTTGAGTTAACTCAGTTTGCAGGGAGTTTAATATCTCTTTATCAATTGCACCAAAAGGTACAATTGAAAGTATTTGATTTTTAAACGGTATAACGGATCTCATAACTCAAATATATCACAAATTTATTATATAGGAATTTTTATTTTAATGCTTAGGAATTTCAAAATTTCAGAGTTGGTTCAATCGTCCACGATTGAACCGAAACGTTTAGCATGTTTCATACGTCTAGAGTAAGCTAAACGTACAGGTCAATGCTAAACGCATGGTTCAATCTACAAGATTGAACCAACCATGGTTGCTGACGAAGGCAGCCTAACTTGTTTGTTTTACCATAAACCCTCTAAGCGTAACATCTGTGAATTGATCTTTTTTATTTTCTTTGCAAGTACAATATCTTATCTCTTTATTATCAGTCATGTATTATATATAATCTGTTTCTAACCTTATAAGCGGGTATATCGCATGAGTCCAGTAATATTTAGATATAAAAATTATCGATTTTTATTCTTTTCAAGAGAAGAGGCCAGACTACATATTCATGTACAGTGCCCGGACGGTGAGGCAAAGTTTTGGTTAGAACCAATAGTATCGTTAGCAAAAAATTATGGTTTATCAATAAAACAATTAAATGAAATAGAAAAATTTATAAAGGAGAAACACAATGAAATTAAAGCAGCGTGGAAAAAATATTTCAAAAAAAGTTGAAGTACTTAATATCTCACCACATGGTATTTGGATATACGTAAAAGGTAAAGAGTATTTCCTGCCTAATAAAGAATATCCATGGTTTAAAGATGCCACAATTAAAGATATTTACATTGTTCAATTACTTCACAACTCGTATTTGCATTGGCCTAAGTTAGATGTTGATTTGGAGATAGATTCATTGGAAAATCCAGAAAGATATCCTTTGATATTCCGTAAAGAGAAAGGTAGTAAATAGGAGAAATCTAAATTTCCTCTGTTTTAAAAGACTATATAATTCTATTATATTGCTATCTTTTTTTAATCTATTTTATATCAAGCAGCAGAGTGGTGAATCAACATTACAATACATATTGAGATTAGTATAAATTCAAGGAGCTTGTTGAATGCATATTCCTGATGGATTTCTGGATACCAAGACATGGGTTGGGATGAGCGGTATTTCTCTTGTTTTTATCGGTATTGCCATTCGAAAAACGAACAGTAAAATAACAGAAAAACACATCCCCTTCCTCGGTGTAATGGCTGCCTTTGTTTTTGCAGCTCAAATGTTTAATTTTCCTGTTGGCGGAGGAACGAGCGGTCATTTTATGGGGGCTACACTTATTGCTATTTTACTTGGTCCATGGGCCTCAATACTTATAATGACCACTGTGCTTACAGTCCAGTGTTTAATCTTCCAGGATGGTGGTATTACTGCCTTGGGTGCAAATGTTTTTAATATGGGTATTATGGGTGGATTTTTAGGATACTATATAAATAATATTATTCAATTGTTTGTTCATGACAGAAAAGCCATATTTATTGGGGGTTTTGTGGCTGCGTGGAGCTCTATAGTTTTGTCAGCACTTAGCTGCGCCATAGAACTGGGGGTTTCAGGTACAGTACCACTGAAAATTGTTGTACCTGCTATGGCCGGTATTCACGCTGTTATTGGCGCCGGTGAAGGATTCATTACAATTGCAACATTAAGTTTGCTTATACGGGTAAGGCCTGACTTATTAAAATTACAGAAAATCTAACCTGAATGAAACAGAAGATGCATCCAGTGGGATTTACGATCTTAGATTTACGATTTGAGATTTAAAAAATCGTAAATCTAAAATCGTAATTAGTAAATTTTTGCCGAAAATGGTAAAAATAATTTTAAACACTAAGGGAGATATACACGCTTTATGAATTTATCAAATAAAAAAAATATCGTACTGTTTATTATATTTGGCTTATCTTTTATCATAGGTCTTATATTTCTTATTTTACCATTTACCTCTGAATCACCTGACGGTCTTGAGAAGGTATCAGAACATACCATTGGCTTTATTAAAAAAGAGGATTTCAAACCACTTGTAGATGCCCCTATACCGGATTATACCATACCTGGTTTAAAAAACAGATTTGATACAAGGCAGGTAGCTGGTATTGTAGGAGTTATTGTTGTATTTGTAATAACGGTATTTATAGGGTTTTTGCTTAAAAGGAAGCAAAAGATGTGATATATCAGCACGATAACATGATGAATTTCAGATAGGGTTCTTTTAGAAAAATTCCATCAACAGGAAAGTCTAAACCTTGTGATGATACATCAAAAATCTTGTATGTCTTTGGCGTGAATTCTCTTATCTGAGGAAGCGACTGGAAAAATTTTGAGAAGTTCATTTTTGCTATGTTGGTAGAAAATATAAGAATTCCATCTTCTCGAAGGGCATTAAGTCCTAATCCAATCAATTTAGGAAAATCTTTTTCTACAGCAAATACAGTTGTTTTACTTGTGGAAAAGCTCGGGGGGTCTAAAATAATTACATCGAATGTACGCCCTCTTTTTTGAAATATTTTGAACCAATCCCATACATCCCCAACAATAAATTCGTGGATGTCTGTATCGAGTTGATTCAGCAAGAAGTTCTTTTTGCTCCATTCGACTGCCTTTTTTGATAAATCTACATTGGTCGTCTTCACGGCTCCACCAAGGCTGCAATAAATTGAAAATGAAGCGGTGTATGAAAAGCAATTTAGTATTTCTTTACCTTTAGCGAGTGACTGCACTTTCTTTCGGTTATCTCTTTGGTCAAGAAAGAGCCCTGTTCCTCCGCCGTCATGAAATGATATATTGAATTTTATTCCATTTTCGAGTACCGTGAAATCTTTAGGAACTTCTTTTCCCAGTATTAAGTGTGTTTTAATGTCCTCACCTTTCAGCCGTATTTTTTCAGTAATACTTTCCGGATAATATAACTCCTTCAGTGCTTCATAGATTTTATTTTTTGCGTGTTTATCGTATGGTTTAAAATATTGTACCAGAAGGTTTTTATCGTAGACATCTATGGTTATCTCAGGCAAGCCGTCTCCATAGGAGTTTATTAAACGGTATACGTTTGTTGAAGTCGCGTGATTTATATATTTATTTCTAAAAGACCATGCTTTAGAGATGATTTTATTATAGGGTAATACCATTTTTGCAATCAGTTTTAATACACCTCTACCCTGTTTCTGCCCTTCGTAATTGCGGATGAGAGTGCTAAATTTACACAATGTATTAATTCTTCAGGAGATTGTCCCTTAAACTCAGAAGCCCCTATGCTTGCCGTAATCTTGCCTTTTGGCTGTATTTCTTCATATAAAAATGGATAATCGTAAATGAGAGAAACAAATCTCTTCGCTAAAATTACACTGGAGGAAAGCAGTGTATTTGTTAGTATTATTGCAAAAGCATCTGTCCCGTACCTTACTAGTACATCAGAGCCTCTTATATTCTTCCGGATAAGCTCTGAAACTTTCTTCAAGATAAGATTGCCGTAATATTCACCCTTTCTGCTGATATAATGGCCAAATTGATCAATATCGATGATCATCAAAACCAACGGTAATTTGTATCGTAATGATCTTGTTATTTCCTGGCTGAGTCTTAACTGAAAATACCGGTAGTTGAAGACACCTGTCATCTCGTCGATAAGACCCGCTCTTTTGGGGTGAAGTACTTCAATACTTCTTAAATAATTTACAAGCTCTTTAGAACTCAGGGCGTCCTTGCATAACACCCTTTCTATTTGACCTACCATTTCGAGCCTCTCATCTGCTGAAAGTGGAGTGGATGTAATGGCAAAAATAGGTATATCTTTTAAGGTGATGTTTTCACGGAACTCTTTAATTGCTTTAAATCCACCTTCGGGTATATTTAAATCAACTATTATCGAGCCTGGTTTTGTCGCTAATGCAAGGTTAAGTCCGGATTCTGCACCAGAGGCTGATTGTACAAGAAACCCCTCATTCCCGAGAATAGTAAAGAAATTATCCATGATAGTTGTATCGTCCGTAATGACAAGTATATTAACAGGGTAGCGGCCTTTTTTTGTTAATAAGGATAATCCCGATAGTTTTTCCAGAAGGACGGTTTTTTCGACCGGTTTTACAAGATAATCCGTAGCTCCCAGGGCAAATGCAAGTTCTTTATTTTCTATTATTGAGTGAATGATCACCGGAATATCTCTCGTTTTAGGGTCTGCCTTTAATGCCTGAAGTACTTCCCAACCATCTTTTTTGGGAAGCATTATGTCCAGGGTAATAACAAAGGGGTTGATCTCTTTTGCCTTATGAATTGCTTCGACTCCATCATACGCATGGGCGACCCTGTATCCAGCCTGGGAAAGATGAATTGTGAGTATTTCCACCGTTGGTAAATCATCCTCAACAACAAGTACCATTGCCCCTTCTTCTTTAATACTGTAGGAGGGTGTTATTGGGGAAATTTTTATCTCAGGTTTTTGGTATGATTCTTCCTGAATGATAAATGGTAAATATATATGAAAGGTAGTTCCATGGCCATATGTACCATCTACTTCTATATGGCCTCCGTGAATTTCTATAAGTTTTTTAGTTAACGAAAGACCGAGGCCTGTCCCTTCTGTTGATTTTGATGGGTCAAGCTGCTCAAATTCTTCAAAAATCTTTTCCCTGTCTTCCGGCCTGATACCAATACCGGTATCCCATACGGAAATCTTAAGAAATTTCTGTACTTCCGTTGCCCAGGAGAAATTCTCCTTGCTGCCTATTACCTCTTCTCCTTTTACTCCAACACGGCCATTCTCCGGTGTAAACTTTATTGCGTTACTTAAAAGGTTGTAAAGTATCTGTTTTAACTTTATTCTGTCTGCAGTAAATTTATTGACTTTATCACTGATAAGCAATTCCAGTTCTATCCTTTTTTTCTCCGCCAATGGTCTGATTACCATAATTACTTCGTTAATAATACCCTTTACGGAAAAAGTCTCATATGAAAGTTCCGCTTTTCCTGCCTCTATCTTTGCGAGGTCCAGGATATTATTTACAAGATGGAGGAGGTGTTTACTGGAGTTGTAGATAGTATTTATATATTTTTGCTGCCGTTCATTTAAGTCGCCGAAGGTTTTTTGAAGCAGTATATCTGAAAATCCTATTATGGAATGGAGGGGTGTTCTCAGTTCATGGCTCGCATTAGCAATAAAGCGACCTTTCATTTCATTTGCCCTGATGAGTTCCTTATTTATCCTCTCAAGCTCCTTTGTCCTCTCAAGTACTTTTTCCTCTAATTTTCCGGTAATTTCTTCAAGCTCTTTATTTTTCTTCCTTAGCTCATCCCTCATCCGTTTTTCTTCTGTTATATCCTTGCTTACTCCTACCGTGCCAATAATATTGCCTGTTTTATCCCTTAATTCTGATAAAGTAAGGCTTATATCTACCGGTGTTCCGTCCTTCCTGATCAATACCGTCTCGTAGTTGTAAATGGCTTTCTTTTTTTTAAGGTCTTCAAGGATATTTGTCCTCTCACCTTTGTTAACGTAGAGTTCTGAGGCATCCTTGCCAATAATTTCCTCAGCTTCGTAACCTAGTATCCTTTCACCACCCTTAGAGAATTTTACAATCCTGCCATCACGGTCTGTAGTAATGATCATATCCTGTGAATCGTCGAGTGTACCCTGAAGATACATTAAAGATGCCTCCAGGTCGTGCAGTATTTTATACTTTTCTATGGCCTGGGCGGCAAGGGTGGAGAAGAGATATATGAGGTTCTTATGTCTTTCTGTAAACTCACGTATCTTAAAATCATCCAAATAAAGGATACCGACTACACTGCTGTTCAGATGAAGTGAACAAGCAAGAAGGGATTTTATCCCTTCATTTAGTATTAAGGTATTTTTAAAAAATGGTTCCTTATCGATATTACGAAATTCAACAGGACCTTTTTGTCTCAAGATGTAATTTGTAAGACCCTCTCCACTGGGTTTCCATCGCAGCTTTTCTAAGAAATCATGACTTAAGCCACTCTGGACTGCCATGATCATTTCTTCCCCGTCGATAAGGGCAATACTACCGGCAGGCGTTTCTGTAAGTTCCATGGCAGACTGGAGTATCTTATTTAAAACCTCTTTTAAATTTTTGGCCTTTGTAATAAGCAGACCGTATTGATACAGGATCTCCATATCCTTTTTTGACGTTTTCTGCCTGTTGACTAATTCCCACAACAACTTTGCGCCGATACCTTCTATTACCTCAATTGCGTAGGGAGCGGTTTTTTTGATAAATGCGCTTATCTCCGGATTACCTGTTGCATTTACAATAATGTCAGGCTCCTGGCTATACAGACCATTTATGTCTTCAGAGATATAGATTTCATACTCTTTTGCGAGAGTTATACCAGGAGCGTTCTTGTTTTTGTCTGTTATACCAACAACCTTTACGTTACCATTCGTATGAAATATATCAAGAAGCGCACTTCCGCCTTTACCTGCGCCAATAACAGCAATCTTTAACATGCTAGGTTCCTTTATTTTTTTCAGACATCATTTCCACAAATCGTTCTACAAGATTGGGATCCCATTGACCGGAAAATCGTTCCGCCCTCATAATCCTTAGTACTTCCGTTATCGTGAAAAGTACAGCTCTGTAAGGCCTGATAGACACCATAGCGTCAAAAGTATCTACAATATTTACGATCCGTGCTGTAATAGGTATTTGTTCCCCCTTTAGTTCGT